>JAEUVL010000711.1 GCA_016786965.1 Chitinophagaceae bacterium | reverse complement strand
CAAGGTGTTCAAGCAAAAGCAGAACCTCACACCCCAGCAAGGTATCAATCCGATGCAGAAAGCACAGGAGAAAAAAGGATTCTGATACTCAAAGGGAGCCCTGTAACAAACTATTGAAAGATCACATAAAGCCATGCCGTTCTCACCGGCATGGCTTTTTCAGTTTTTACAGCCGGTATAAAGCCGGTAAAACCGCTGGTGGAATTTCTATCCCCGGTCTGCTGCATTCATTTCATCTGCTGCCCTATTTATCTTAGCTTTGGAAGCATCTGAAACAAATCATTATTATTAAAAACCATATATCAAGATGAGAAATTTCATTTCCTGCCTGTTGATCGCATTGTGTCTTGGCATTAGCAGTTATGCGCAAAACATTTACAATAATCCCAACAGCAATCACGGAAACAAATTTGAGCAGATGGGGTCCACTTTCCCCACGCCAAATGAATATCGCACCGCCAGCGGCGCACCAGGCACTAAATACTGGCAGCAGCGTTGTGACTACGATATTAAATGCGAACTGGATGAAAAGAACCAGGTACTCAAAGGAAGCGAGACCGTCACCTATTTTAATAACTCACCCGATGTACTCACTTATCTCTGGCTGCAACTGGATGAGAACCAGCACAGCAATATAAACAACGCCAACTATCAGAACAGCAATCCTATGAGCAAGCAGACCAACCCCCAGCAACTGGACAGGTCCGCAGAAGGAAAAGAAGACAATGGCTATGGGTTTAAAATTGCCAAACTTACCGATGCCGCAGGCAAACCACTCAATTATACCATAAACAAGACTATGATGCGGGTAGAATTGCCTGCTCCGTTAAAAGCCGGTCAGCGCTTTGTATTTAAACTTGACTGGAGTTACAAAATAGTGGACCGCATGGGCCGTGGCGGCCGCGGTGGCTATGAATTTTTCCCCGAAGATGGTAATCATCTGTTCACCATGACACAATGGTATCCCCGCCTTTGCGTGTACAGCGATTTCCAGGGCTGGCAGAATCACCAGTTCACCGGTCGTGGTGAATTTGCCCTCACTTTCGGCAACTTTAAAGTAGCCATGACCGTACCGGCCGACCATGTGATCCTCTCAACCGGCGAATGTCAGAACTATGCGGCTGTTCTAACACCCGCACAAATGGCCCGCTGGAATAAAGCCCAGCAATCATCAGAACCTGTTGAAGTGGTAACACTCGAAGAAGCCAAAGCCGCTGAAAAACAAAAAAGCGAAAAGAAAAAGACCTGGATATTCAAAGCAGATAATGTTCGTGACTTTGCCTGGGGCTCTTCCCGCAAATTCATTTGGGATGCAATGGCCACGAAGATAGAAGGCAAGCGGGTGATGTGCATGAGCGGCTACGCCAAAGAAGCGTACGGGCTTTACCGGAAGTTTTCTACCAAAGCAGTGGAACATACCATCAAGACCTACTCAAAGTTTACCATTCCCTATCCATATCCTGTGGCACAAAGCCTCGAAGCTGCCAATGGCATGGAATACCCGATGATCTGTTTCAACTTTGGTCGCACCGAAAAAGACGGCACCTACAGTGAAGGCACCAAGAACGGCATGCTGGGTGTGGTGATACATGAAGTAGGACATAATTTCTT
>JAEUVL010000907.1 GCA_016786965.1 Chitinophagaceae bacterium | reverse complement strand
ACACCGGTGTCGGTGGCCATGCTCCAGTTATTGTGCTTTCCACTGCCGTTGATGCCGGCAAATGGTTTTTCATGTAATAAAACTCTCAGGTTATGGCGGCGGGCCACCCGGTCCATCACATCCATGAGCAGTGAGTTATGGTCAACGGCCACACTTACTTCTTCAAAGATGGGGGCGCACTCAAACTGTGCGGGTGCCACTTCATTATGCCGGGTGCGGAGGGGAATACCCAGTTTGTAGGATTCTGTTTCAAAATCACGCATATAGGCATACACTCTTTCCGGAATGGAGCCGAAGTAATGATCTTCCAGTTGCTGATTTTTGGCAGAGTTGTGCCCGTACACGGTGCGGCCGGTCATTACCAGGTCGGGCCGTGCATTATACAGGGCTTCGTCCACCACAAAATATTCCTGTTCCCAACCAAGAGTAGGAGTAACACGGCTTACATTTTTATCAAAATAGTTACAAACATCCACGGCTGCTTTGTTCAATGCGTCCAGCGCTTTCAGCAGGGGAGCTTTATAGTCCAGTGATTCACCGGTATAGGAAACGAAAATGGTGGGAATACATAATGTTTTGCCCTGGCCGATCTCCATAATAAAAGGTGGAGAGGAGGGGTCCCAGGCAGTATAGCCTCTTGCTTCGAAAGTGGCCCTTAACCCGCCGCTGGGAAAAGATGAAGCATCGGGTTCCTGTTGAACAAGGGCATCGCCTTCAAATTGTTCTATCGGGGTGCCGTCGCTTTTCAGCGTAAAGAAAGAATCATGTTTTTCAGCAGTGGTGCCGGTAAGCGGCTGAAACCAGTGCGTGAAGTGGGTAACACCTTTGGCTTCCGCCCATGCACGCATGCCATTGGCGATCTGGTTGGCCACATGCCGGTCAATTTTTTGCCCAGCTTTTATTGAGGCCTGCAGGCTTTTATATGCCTCATCACTCAAAAACTCACGGGCTGCTTTCAGGGTAAATACATTGCTGCCAAAGATGCCTGTAATCTTGGCCGAGCCTTCAACCTTTACGGGAGGGTTGGTGGATAGCTTGTTGATTGCATTAAAACGGAGTGACATTGGTATATTATTTTTCTGCAAAGCAAAGGTTTTGGGCCTAGTATTCCAATTTTTTCTCTATTCAGTGGGGAAAAACTGTGATAAATAGACAAAATGAATCGAAAAAGCAGAAAATCACTCCGAATTATTTACATTATTATTTTTCTTTATGTTTTTGAGGAAAAGCTGGTACAGCCGGTCCCAGTCAATCCTGGCTACCATGGGAATGACCATCAGCGGGATGATGACACTCCGATACCTCACGATGGCGCCCAGGTTATTGACACTGAACCCGATGGCCAGCAATACAGAAAAAGCAAAGAATAAGCTGAAGTAGATGAGATTGCGGGATTTGACACCGTTTCGCTGAAAGAACAGGAATAGTAAAAAAATGAGCAGCAAGGCATTGATCTCGATGGCCGCCGCCAGTGAAAGGATATGTTTTACATCACTCGGGTAAGGGCGAATGGTGGAAAGGGTAATAGCCTGTGGGGTATTGATCAAAAAACTGCTGGCGGAGGGCTCCAGTTCCTGGATCGGTACCGAAGTGCTTCCCTTTATTTGGATGAATTCCTTCTGTTTATTTACCACTGCCTGCGGAAAGTCCAGTTTGGGGCTGATATACCGGGCGGTAAAGAACAGCAATGAGTATAAAAGATAAAGCGAAGCAAAAATGACCAACCCCCGCTTCGGCCACCTGGCCGACAGTAACCAGGCCATGATAGCGGGAATTATAAGAACGATCAGGAAGTTGCGCAACGTCAATATCAATAAAAGCCCGGAAATGAGCGAGATGGTCTTTTTAAAACTCAGTCTTTTTTCCTTTAACCCAAAATAAATAGCATAAGTAATAAGGCCAATACCGGTAAAGATGAGCCCTTCTTTGTGTATGCCACTGGTCCAGTACAGGAAAGACGGCACTAAGAAAGCTGCCAGTAATATAGCGGTCTTCTTACCGGGTATGGCATCCGTCATTACCCGGTATATACACACGGGCCCGAAAAGGGTGATGAAGGAATAGAAGATCACATTCACATAATAATGACCGAAGCTCAGGATATTAAAAACAGATAAAACCTTAATGAAGAAATTACCTTTCAGGTCATTCCAATAAGAATCGGTGGTGCCGAGGAAATTCCTGATACCGCCTTCATATGTATCGCGGAAAAGATTGGTGAAATACTCTGAAGGATCGCTGCTCAGCAAGTGATATTCGGTGATGCTCTGGCCGTGATAACTCCAGGTGTCGTACATCTGCGCCAGTCCGCCATAGTAGGTACCTATCCAGCCATAAAAGATGCCGGCCATTATTTTTGTCAGGAAAAGAATGATCAGTTGCGGCTGACTGAGACCTGTACGGGTAAAGAATTTTACTTTGGTGACCAACCAGGCAAAAAACACGAGATAGGCGACAAAAAGCAGGTACTCCAAAGCAGTCAGTTTATCCCGCAATAATAGCTATTATTAGCGTGATTGTCAGCATAAAGTTGACAAGTTTTGACCCGGCCAGTGAGTCACAACCTTTAAATTTGCAGCTCAATATTAATGCTCCATGGAAGTAACCGTAAAAACCGCTCAGCAGCTACGATTAACCGAAGAAGAATTTGAATTGATCAAACAAAAACTGGGGCGTACGCCCAACTTCAATGAACTCTGTGCATTTTC
>JAEUVL010000886.1 GCA_016786965.1 Chitinophagaceae bacterium | reverse complement strand
TTGATTTGCTCGGCATGGAAAACTGGCAGAGTGAGAACCTTGGTATAGTTGACCTGAAAGGTAAAGGACAAGGCATTGAACTTTTTGCCTTAAGAATTTAACCTAACTTTCCTTCCTGTGTGCTATGAGAAAAAAAAATATTCCGCTATATATCAAAGACAGAAAGACCTTGCTGCTTATACCAGCAACGGGATTGTTGGCGTTTTCAGCATTTACCGCCTTTAGCGGTTCGGCCGATAGTTTTGATGCAGATATCTTCACTTTAATGTCCCCTTACATTACGGAAAGCCGCACCAGGGGTATGAAATTCATAACCTTTTATGGAAATCATAGCTTCCTGGTTCCGGCCAATGTTGCACTTATCATCTTCTTTATAATCAAACGAAGAAGGTGGCTGGCCATCACTACAGGTGCAGTGGCCCTCAGCAGCCTTGGATTAATGACTTTGCTAAAAAATCTTACCCGGCGAAACCGGCCACCTGATCCGCTGGTAGAAGGTATTACTAATTTCAGCTTTCCCAGTGGGCATGCCTTTATGAGTGTAGCTTTCTATGGCTTGCTGATGTGGCTTACGGTAAACTATACACCTGATAAATGGAAGCAGTATATTGTCAATAGTTTTCTGTTACTGATCATACTGGTCATTGGTTTCAGCCGCATTTACCTGCGGGTACATTATACCAGCGATGTAATAGCTGGTTATTGTGCCGGCAGCCTATGGCTGATGTTGGTAATTGCATTGATGGAAAAGATTCAACTCCGTAATACTAGCGATATTCAAAATGATCAGGGCTTATAAACAAAGCGGTGAATGGTGGCTTTTCCTGCAACTGCTTCATTAGAGATATACATATCTCCCCCGCTCTTAAAAGTAATACCCTCAGGTTGGGGAAACAGTTTCTTTCCTAATTCGAAAACAGATTCTACCCTACCATTTAAATCAGCGATTACAAGAGTATTGGCAGCTGACGATACAATGAATAATTTCTTCAATATTGGATGTATAGCTGCTGCCGATGGTTGAAGCTTAGATGTTTTATGCGGAGATAGCTTTTGTACTTCCGCTGCATCAATCGTATACACAGGATCATTTACGAACCCTATTGAATCTGGATAAAAGGCAAAAGCACTTACTTTTTGCTTATTATCCATGTCACAATTCTTACAAATAATAATCAGTGCCTTACGGGCTGTATCCGCATACATGGTTTCAAAATCATTGGTTCCGGTGATACCAAGCTTACCTGCTTCCACACCTCTTACCCCTGCGCTATCCCTGATTACTTTGTAAATAGTTCCATTGCTTTCCAGCATATAGGCATCGCCATTATAGATGGCCACATCTTCAAAGTCGCCTTTTCCGGCCACTTTAAAAGGTGACGGCTGCTTTATCTGTAAAGAAGATTTATCCAGCAGGAACAATTGACCTGATTCATCATAATGTGCCAGGAACTCATCTCTTTCAGAATCCCAGGCTAACCCGGAAATTTCTTTCAACCTCAAGTCTATCTTCATCGTTTGAACCTCTGAAAAATTATAATGAGGAGGTGATTTAATAACTTTTGGCTTGGGCTGCTTGCAGCCTGAAAGGAAAAACGCAGCCAGTAAGAATATTAATCCTGTTTTCCTTGTAAAATTTAAAAAAGCCATTCTTCTTATTTTGTTTAAATTTATCAAAAGTTATCTTTATAGCATGGCGGACAATCAAATATCGCTTTTACAAGATGCCAGATCCCTTGTAACAGACCTCTTATCAAACAAACTTAGTAAAAGTATCAGGTTTCATACACTTTTACATACACAAGAGGTGGTGGCCGCCTGTGAAAAAATTGCTGACTCATATAAATTGGAAGATGAAGACCGGTATGCCTTGCTCCTTTCTGCCTGGTTTCATGATACCGGTTATACCGGAGGTGATGCTAAAGACCATGAGTCGCTAAGCGTAAGGCTTGCAATGGAATTTTTGACTGCCCGCTCTGCCAGTGAAGACCTCAAAACCAAGGTAACAGGCTGCATCAATGCCACCCGGATGCCACAAAGCCCCGATACATTGTTGGAAAAAATAATATGTGACGCTGATCTGTTTCATCTCGGAACTGACAATTTTCAGGAAAAGAACCGCCTCCTCAGGGAAGAGCTGGTTGAATTTGGCGGACACGATCTTTCTAAAAAAGACTGGCGCAGGATCAATATCCGTTTTCTCGAAAACCATAACTACTTCACTGTTTATGGAAAAGAAGTATTAAATCCTGTTAAAAGCCGGCACCTCGCTGCCCTGAAAGAAAAAGAAGCCTCAAACCATCCAGATATGAAACCGGAAAAAAAAGACAAACAAAAAGAGAAAGATAAAACTGCGCTGGAAGAAAAGAAAGCTGCTGATGCCAAAGCCAAAGCTAAACTGGAAAAGGAGAAACAGTCTGAACGGGGTATCGCTACTGTTTTCCGCATTATGGCACAAAATCAGAATAACCTGAGCCAGATGGCCGACTCAAAAGCCAACATACTTATTTCTGTTAATGCCATCATTCTGAGTATTATTCTTTCGACTTTTGTCACCAAGCTGGAGAATAACCATAACCTTCTGATACCGGTGGTGACACTGATCTTGGTATGCGTGGTAACAATTGTGTTCTCTATCCTCGCCACCCGGCCAAATGTAAATCATGGAAGATTCACCGAAGATGACATCAAGAGCAAAAGAACCAATTTGCTTTTCTTCGGTAATTTTTTCCGGATGAGTTTAAAAGAGTATGATTGGGCCATGCAGGAAATGCTCGCCGATAAAGACTACCTGTATACCAGTATTGTTAAAGACAATTATTTTTTGGGGGTGGTGCTGGCAAAAAAATACCGTCTCCTTCGTTACGCATATAACATATTCATGTTCGGTCTCATCATTGCCATGATCGTTTTTGCAATAGCTGTAATGATTCCCAAACAGGCGGAGATATATGTACCCTCAAACGGGTAATTTCTATAAGCCTTCAAATAAATCGAGAAATTCTTTTTTCTTGTTACGGCTTACTTCCACTTCATGGCCGTCCGTCATAATAATGGTACCTCCTTCGCCGCGTACATAGCGGCTGATATATTGCAGGTTGATGATATACGATTTGTGCGGCCTGAAAAAACTGTATCCTTCCAGTGCTTCCTCTACCTGCTTCAGCGTTTTGCTGGCTGTCAGTTTACGCTTGTCAGCAAAATGAAAAACAGAATAGTTACTTTCTGCTTCCACTCTAACTATGTCCTTAATATTAATAAAATGTACTCCTTCCAGGGAAGGCACCGCTATTTTATCAAACAGGGTATTGATCAGTCGCGAAGTAGCTGTTTTCTTGCGGTGTGCCAGTTTCTCCTCCAGCCGGGTAATACATTTTACCAGGTCGTTTTCGTCTATTGGTTTCAGCAGATAATCAAAAGCTGTTAACCGGATAGCTTCCACTGAATATTTTTCATAGGCAGTTACAAACACAACATCAGCCCGGCCGCCAATGCGTGCTGCAATGTTCAGCCCGTTTACCCCAGGCATTTCAATATCCAGGAATATAACATCCGGAGTATGTACTTCCAACCAGGCAAGAGCTTTGCCAGGTTCTGTAAATATTTCCAACACATTTACCTGAGGGCAAAACTTCCTCAGTTTTAAACCAGCCACTTCAGCACTCTTAAACTCATCGTCTATTATGATTGCTGTTATCATCGGTTATTTTATTTTGGGGATTTGAATATTCACGATTGTACCTGTACTTCCTGATCCTGTAAGATCGGCAACTGTAACACTGCTATTGCCCGGCATCATTTCCAACCGTTGCCTGGTGAGTTGCTGTGCCATACTTGTATAGGGCTTTCCGTTTCGTTCATTGATCTGTCCGGCGGCGGTCCTTCCGATACCGTTATCCGTAATATTGATGACTATTGTATCCCCCTTATCAGCTATGCAAATGACCAGTTCTCCACCCGAATGATTGGCTGGCAAATGCCGCAGGCCATGCAGTATGGCATTTTCAGCATAGGGCTGCAGTAACAGTGGCGGGATTTTATAATGATTGTTCAGCAGTTCCTTCGGTACATCTATCCGAAAATTGAATGAGTGGTCGAAACGTTCCTGTTCAAGTTTAATATAAAGTTCCAGCGATTCCAATTCTTTATCTATCCCGATCAGCTTATACTGGCTGTTTTCAAGCACCTGGCGAATAAGCCTTGAAAACCTGTTCAGGAAAGATGATGCTTTTTCAGGTTGTTCTTTAAAAATATATGCATCAATGGTGTGCATGCAGTTAAAAATAAAATGCGGGTTCATCTGGGCCCGCAGGGCTTTCATTTCTGCTTCTGCCTTTTGTACAGTAATATCTGCCAGTTGTTGGGTTTCCAGTTTATTTCGGTAGGCAAGCCCAAGGGTAAAGAAGAGCATTTCAAGTATATTACCAATCATCAGTAACGGTGTACCGCTACCAAGCGAAGGAAGAAAGGCGTATGGAGTATCCCGCACCATTTCATAAGCGGCTCCTAGTGAATAAAAGACAACAAGCGACAAAAGGCCTCCATAAATAAACCTGCGCAAGGGCTGGTTCACTTTCCGGATGGCATACAATACATAAAGACCTGCAATAAGCATTATCACTCCTATCGTAGAGTTCAGTTTGATCAGCCCGGTAATATCACGGAAGGTCCATGCATACACAAGGCTGATTATGCCAGTGGTTAGGATAATATTGCTGCCGGCCTTAAGGTATTTGCCCAGAAAACTTTTTGTTTTATCCACGTATAGAAATTTCCGTACAAAGCGCCAGTAAGCAAACATGCTCAGGAAAATAAAACTGTCGGTGCTCAGGTGGTTGATCATCGGGTATTCGGCAAACCAGTACTGGTTGTTTTGTTCTTTAAAATAATTAAACAGAAAATAAGCAATGCTGGCAAAAATGGTGATCGCATAATACAAATAAGCCGCATCTTTCTGGTACAGCCATTTGATCACTATATACACCATCATGATCAGGAACATCCCGATGCCGGTAAAGAAAATATGATCAGGCACACGGCTTTTATCCAGTAGTTTTTCCTGCACCTCGCTCAATGAAGTACGGCTCATCAGGTACGGTCGGAAAGGATCTACCTGGTAGGTAGTCAGGTTTTTAATGCTGATATAAAAAGTACTGATGGCAGCTCCGCGTACCGGCAGGGTCAGTGCCTGCCTGAAATGAGGAATGCTCAGCCTGGAAGCAGGCAGCATGTTACCGCATAAACCCACAAGGGTATAGCGTCCTCCGGTAGCCTGGTAGGCTTTTACAAAATTCTGAAAGCCGGGATAAAAAATTACAGTGGTATCACGGGCCAGGCGGTTATCTATCTCCACTTTTACCCACCATGTTTTATCAGGCGGAAGGTGTTTATCGGTAGAAGAGAAATAGTGTGAGAAATGATGAAATGACCTTTTTGCGGCTTCATCTGGTGGCATTTTACCTGGGCCATCCATGAAAAAGCCTGCATTGTTCAGATAAAGAGGGAAAGGTTGTTGCAGCACATGATTACTGTCCAGTATCACCGGTTGCGCAATTAACCCTGCAGGAAATGTAAGGAAGTACGTGCCGATCAGTATGGGTAAAAACAATCGTTTCATCACGGAAAGATGAAATTAGCTATTTATTTAAATCGTAGCAGCTGCTGAACTGGCTTTTTGCTCATCCATGTCCGCAATTGGCTCATGCTTGCCTACGGCAGGTGATGTATCATTTACTTTAGTACGGCAAATGAAAAGTATCCTGTTTGTTTGGTTATTGCCTGCAATAATGGCTGGGTGCAAAGCCGCCTCAGACAACAATAATCCGGCAAGCGCAAAGGAGAGTTCTGCAACCGGCCCGGTCATAGAAGATTCGGGTATTCAATTTTCCCTGGCGGGAATGAAGAACTGTAGCTACCCGGTTAATGATCCGCTGTTTGAAAAAAAGCATAACAGGAAACTGGTGCTGCTACAGGTTCAGGTACGCTGTATACGGGCTGACAGGAAGGAAAGTGCAATACCCGGTGAGCCCACTCTTACCGATAACAGCGGCAATGAGTATGAATCCTTTCCTTCGGTGATAGCGATGGCGCAAAACAGCGGTTGTATCGGCAATGATGATATACGGGATTATAATGCCATCTGGAACGGAACCCTGACTGCCGGTGAGTATTATACCGCCTGGGTGCTGGGGTTTGAATTGCCGGAAAATGCAGTTCCTGAAAAACTCTACTGGAACCGGAGCTGGCGAAGCAAGAAGCTGTTTTTTGATTTCAATGAAATTAAATATACCGTTAATCATTAAACATATATCCGACAGAAATTAAACCAACACAATTATGAAAAAAAGCATACTACTACCTGCGTTGCTGGCATGTATTTATCTGAATGCCCAGAATGTTGGCATAGGCACTACCACTCCTACTAACAAACTGCATGTGATGGACCCTTCAAATGATGTTCGGGTTATGGTGGAAAGTCCGGCCGCAGGCAGTTTTGGAGAAATAAGGTTATTGGCCGGTGCCAATCCTTTCAGTTTTTTACAATTCACCAAGTATGCTCCCGGATCAACCGGTACGTATGCGGGTTTGTCCAAAGACAATCTCAGTGTAATTGGAACAGGTGGCAATGGCGGTTCATTGGTAATGGCAACCGGTGACGGGGTTTCTCCGGTGATTATTGCTGCCGGTGCAGGTGAACAA
>JAEUVL010000854.1 GCA_016786965.1 Chitinophagaceae bacterium | reverse complement strand
AAGGCCGGCGAAATAAAACTGATCGATTTTATACCAGCTTCTTTTTACAAAGCTGATATCAGGCTTAATGATAAGAGCGGTTTCAGGGAACTTAGTTCAGGGGAGAAGCAGCGCATCTTTGCTGTTAGTTCCCTTATTTATCATCTCAGTAATATAAGCTCCGTGGTTAATCCTTCGCTTAATTGCTACAAGAGTGTCAATATCATTTTCGATGAGATTGAATTGTATTTTCATCCCGATATGCAGCGTACCTTTATCAGCTACCTGCTTGAATCGCTGAAGCGGACCAACCTTCCCAATATATACGACCTCAATTTTCTGTTCATTACGCATTCTCCTTTTATTCTGTCGGATATTCCTTCTGATAATATACTATTTCTTAAAAAGAAAGGGGATAAAAAGGAAAAGGAAGTGTCGCTCAAAACCTTTGGCGCCAATATCCATGAATTGCTGATGGACGGATTCTTTATGCAGCAAACCCTGGGAGGGTTTGCTTTACAGCAGGTACAGGAAATACTCGATTTTTATGAGAGGACTACGATCGCTACTGAACAGGAAGAACTGGACAAATTGAAAACAGAGTATACTGCCAAAAAGAGCAGGTTTTATTTTGTAAGGAATAGTCTTGGTGAAGCTTATATCAGTAATATGATCCGCAATCATATCCGGGAAATAGAAGAAAAGCTTGATGAAAAGACATTCATAGAAGCACAGGTACAAAAGCTTAAAGCTGAAGTAAAACGACTGGAAGGCCAGTTGAACAGTAATGAAGCAGCAATAAAAAAGTAACATGCTAAAAGTCAATTACCCGCAATCTGCCGCAGAACGGAAGCAACTGCTCAACCGGTACCTGTATTGTTTTGTCGGACGTGAACGCATGCAGGAGCAATTTGATAAAATATTAAAAGCACTTGGGATCAGGAAAAATAATATTTATACTATTGATCATGTCCTGACGGCGCCCATTGAAAAACTATATGATATATCAGTCGAAATAAACCGGCGGTCCGCGAACCGCCCTTCTCAAATTACGGCGTTGAAAAAGCTTTTTAACTATGATAAAGCACAGTATGGGAAAAAATATCAGCCGGATATTGCCAATTTTTTTATGAGTTCGCCTGAACTGAATGCCGCTACCTGCTATTTCTGTAATATTGATCACATCTATTCATTCAAACTGATCGGCGATTACCGTGACGGAACTGATCTTATAAAAAGAGCAGCTAAGTCCGAACTCTTAAAGATCAAAGGCATTACTGATACAGCAGCGCAAAAAATAATCAATCAGAGGCCAGGAGTTCAATCTTTGGAAGACTTAGAGGGGCTTTCGGCCATGCAGATAAATAATCTCCAGCAGCTCGAGCCGAAAGGAAGGAACAACCTGTTCACACTGGATCATGTGCTGGACAAAGCCAGCCACCCGGTAGCAGCATTGTCATTGTTCAATTTTGTTCCCTGTTGTTACAGTTGCAATTCAAAATTCAAACGCAGCCAAAAACTAGTGTTGAAAAACACTTCTATCAGCCCTACATCCAAAGATTTTTCTTTTGATAAATGGGTGCGGTTCAGGCTTTTTTTCCGCGGCAATGCCAGTATGACATACCGTGACATCAACAGCATTAACGATTTTGAACTCAACTTTGAGATAGATAAGGATAGTGATGAGTATGAGAACTATTTACAGGTCTTTAAATTGCGTACCCGATATATTTTCCATAAGAAAGAAGTTCTGAACCTTATCCGTAAACGGAGAGCATACAGTGATTCACAGATCGCTGAAATAGCACGGCTTACAAAACGTACAGCGACAGAAATAAAACGGGATATTTTTGGTGTAGAATTATTTGACGACAACACGGATATTAAACCGTTGACCAAACTCAAACGGGACATAGCCATTGATATTGGCATTCGTGATGCGGTCTGATACAATCAGACAATAATGTGCAGGTGAAGATCCCCGAAATGAGCGGAATAAACCGACAGGTGATCACCGGCTGATGATCTTTATTTCCACCCGGCGGTTCTGTGTTTCTTCTTCTTTTGATTTTTCAGGATAAGGATAAATGGGTTTTGAATGACCAAACCCTTTATAGCTTACCCTTTCCGGGGCTATGCCCTGAAAGACCAGGAAATCCCGTACGGCACGGGCACGGGCTTCGGATAAATTGTTGATACCTGTTTCCAGGTCGGGCCCATCCCCGGGTGTCTGCGTACAGCAGATATGCCCCTCGATCCTTATCACCAGGGTGGGATAGGTGATCATGGCATCCAGTAATTCATCCAGCATCGGTCTTGATTCAGGCAGGAACTGGTGCATGCCACCAATGAAATTGATGTTTTGGAGAATGATATTGCTGCCAGCTACGGCACTGGTATCGGCCAGTTTCTTTGTAAGCGATTGTGTGATGGCTGGTTTATTCACTGTCTGATCAGTGGTTGGCGGCTTGCCGGCTGCCCCCCGCAGTATCTTTATCTCTACCCGCCGGTTAAGGCTTCTTTCCTCAGGTGAGGCGTTTTTATTTAATGGTTTATTTTCTCCATAACCTTTCGCAATAAGAATATCCTGTTTTTCCCAACCCAGGCCGAGCAGGTAATCAAGCACCGCCTGTACTCTTCTTTCGGCCAGGCGATCATTATATTCATTGGCCCCAACGGCATCACAATGGCCGTGCAGTTCGATACGGTCGGTAACGTCCAGTGAGTCGGTCAGGCTGTCAAGGGTGGCCCTGGTACCCTGGCTGAGGATGGATTTATCAAATGCGAAATGCACATAGACAGAGGAGGGAGATTGTGCCCCGGCCAGTAAGCTGGATAAAAGGATAAGGAACAGGCTGCTGATCTTCATACGTATAAGATGGGATGAATAAGTGCTTTTCAGCAATTTAGACAGTCTGGAGGGGTTGGAACGCTGCAAGCGCAAATTTCTTTTACCCGGCTTCAGCCGCTGCCTGTTTTAGTGTACCTTTGCAGCCTCAAATTTTTAATATAAATGATCAGCGTAAAAGACCTGAAATTAGCCTACGGCAAAAGGGTATTGTTTGAAGAAGTGAACCTGAATTTCACCAAAGGCAATTGCTATGGGGTGATAGGGGCCAACGGGGCCGGCAAGAGTACATTTTTAAAAATACTCAGCGGAGAAATTGAACCCAATAAAGGAACAGTGGAGATAACCCCGGGCGAGCGGATGGCAGTGCTGAAACAAAACCAGTTCCAGTTTGATGAGGAGACCGTACTGAATACGGTAATGATGGGCCATACCAAACTTTGGGCGGTGGCCAAAGAAAGAGAAACGATCTATGCCCTGGCCGATTTTACGGAGGAAGATGGTATGCGGGCCGGAGAACTGGAAGCAGAGTTTGGAGAAATGGGCGGCTACACAGCCGACAGCGATGCGGCCACCTTACTAAGTGAGCTTGGAGTGAAAGAAGAATTTCACCAGTCGCTGATGAAGGATATTCCTTCTAACCTGAAGGTAAGGGTGTTGCTGGCGCAGGCCATTTTTGGTAATCCTGATATCTTGTTATTGGATGAGCCTACCAACGGCCTGGATATAGAAACCATTGGCTGGCTGGAAAATTTCCTGGCCGATTACGAAAATATTGTGCTGGTGGTGAGCCATGACCGTCACTTCCTCGATGCAGTGTGTACACACGTAGCTGATGTGGACAGGCAAAAAGTAAAAATATTTACCGGTAATTATACCTTCTGGTACGAATCATCTCAACTGATGGCCCGCCAGGTAAATGATAAGAATAAGAAAGTGGAAGAGAAGCGCCAGGCGCTGATCGACTTCATCGCCCGCTTTAGCGCCAATGCCTCAAAAAGTAAGCAGGCGACCTCAAGAAAAAAGGCACTCGAGAAACTGACGATTGAGGAAATAGAACCAAGCTACAGAAAATACCCGGGTATTATCTTTCAGCAACTGCGGGAAGTGGGCAACCAGATACTGAACTTGGAGAAGCTGAAAAAGTCAGTGGATGGCAGGGTGCTGTTCAGTGATGTGACCTTTACCGTGAACAAAGGTGATAAGATCGCTTTGCTGAGCCGTGACCCGCTGGCAGTAACCAGCTTCTTTAACATCATTACGGCTGAAGCGATCGCCGACAGTGGCTCTTACGAATGGGGCACTACCGTAACGCATGCATATCTGCCCCAGGAGAACAATGAGTTCTTTAAAGGAGAAGATAACCTGATGGACTGGCTGCGCCAATATGTGCCCGACCATGTAAAGGATGTGGATGAACCATTCCTGCGGGGCTTTTTGGGTAAAATGCTTTTCAGCGGGGATGATGTAACGAAGAAGACGAATGTGCTGAGCGGGGGAGAGAAAGTAAGGTGTATGCTGAGCAAGATGATGCTGCAGAGCCCGAATGTGATTTTGCTGGACCAGCCTACGAACCACCTGGACCTGGAAAGTATCCAGAGCTTCAACGAACAATGTACAGAATACAAAGGGATCGTATTATTAACGAGCCATGACCATACATTTATGCAAACCGTAGCGAACCGGGTGATAGAACTAACACCGAAAGGCATCATTGACCGGCTGACGACCTTTGATGAATACCTGGTGGATGAGAGAGTG
>JAEUVL010000850.1 GCA_016786965.1 Chitinophagaceae bacterium | reverse complement strand
CTGGTAGGTCAATGCAACAGCCGCTAAAAAAGTAATGATAAGATAGGAAGGCAGCCCGGTGATCATGTGAATGAATTTAGTGCTGCAAGATACTTTATTTAAAAAGCCTTCCCGCATTTGCAGGAAGGCTTGTTTTTATTGGAATGACATTATTGTTTTATGCTTCCGCCTCCATATAACTTTCTACCGGCTCACAGGTGCAGATGAGGTTGCGGTCGCCATGGGTATTGTTTACCCTTGCCACACTGGGCCAGAATTTATTCTGCGTTACATAATACAGCGGGAATGCTGCTTCTTTTCTTGAATAGGAATGGTTCCACTCATCTGCCGTTACCACAAACTGTGTATGCGGTGCATTTTTGAGTGCATTGTCTTTTTTATTGGCCCGGCCTTCTTCTATCGCTTTTATTTCTTCCCGGATGGATAACAGTGCATCACAGAAACGGTCCAATTCTCCTTTGTCTTCACTCTCTGTTGGCTCTATCATGATCGTTCCCGGCACGGGGAAGCTCATGGTGGGGGCATGGAAGCCATAATCGATCAGGCGCTTGGCCACATCTTCTGCTTCCACTTCTGCAGATTTTTTAAAAGGACGAAGATCAACGATGAACTCATGCGCACACTGACCATTGTTATTGGTGTATAAAATATCATAGGCCCCGTCCAGTCTTGCCCGCATATAGTTGGCATTGAGAATAGCATATTCAGTAGCGGCTTTTACTCCAGCACTGCCGAGCATCCGGATATAACCGTAGCTGATGAGCAGGATGGAAGCGGAGCCGTAGGGGGCTGCGCTTACTGCGCCAGTACTTGATTTACTCGTCTGACGGAGACCGTCAGACGAATGACCGGGTAAATGTTTTGCTAAATGTGCTTTCACACAAATAGGGCCCATGCCGGGACCTCCGCCACCATGAGGTATGGCAAATGTTTTATGCAGGTTCAGGTGACATACATCTGCGCCGATGAGCCCGGGTGCTGTCAATCCTACCTGTGCATTCATATTGGCGCCATCCATATATACCTGGCCGCCATGCTGGTGAATGATATCAGTGATCTCTTTTACCGTTTCTTCATAAACACCATAGGTGCTGGGATAAGTGATCATGATGCCGGACAATTCATTACTGTATTGTGCAGCTTTCGCTTTCAGGTCTTCCACATCAATGTATCCGTTATCGAGGGCTTTTACCACGACCACTTTCATGCCGGCCATTACTGCACTGGCAGGATTGGTGCCGTGGGCAGAGATAGGAATGAGCATCACATTCCGGTGATGATCGCCGTTGGCTTCATGATAAGATCTGATCGTTAACAAACCGGCATATTCGCCCTGGGCACCGCTGTTGGGTTGCAGGCTGCAGGCATCAAAGGCTGTGATCTCGCAGAGATAATTGCCCAGTTCATCAATAATGTATTGATACCCCTCTGTTTGGTTGGCAGGTGCAAAAGGATGTATGCGGCTCCAATGGGCCCAACTGAGCGGCATCATTTCTGTAGCGGCATTCAGCTTCATGGTACAACTGCCTAATGAGATCATTGAAGTATTTAAGGAAAGGTCTTTATTCTCCAATTGCTTAATATACCGCATCATCTGGCTTTCGCTGTGGTGGGTATTGAAAACAGGGTGTGTTAAGTAAGTGCTTGTTCTGCTGAGTGCTTCCGGAATGTGCTGAAGCTCTGCCTCCTCATCAATGGAAAAGGCTACAGGGTCTTTATCATTCTCAAAGCAATTGATAAGGTCAAACAGGTCAGCTACATCTGTTGTTTCATCAATAGAGATGCCGATATGCTGGTCATCAATATAGCGGAGATTGATCAGCTGGCGTTCTGCTTTTTCCCGGATGGGGGCAATATCAGTTGCTTTTACTGTAATGGTATCGAAGAAATGATCGGATACTAATGTAAAGCCTCTTTCTTCGATGGCAGCGGCGACCGTTTGTGTGAATAATGCAATTCTTAGTGCGATCTTCTTCAATCCATCGGGGCCGTGGTATACGGCGTACATAGCGGCCATATTGGCGAGCAATGCCTGGGCGGTACAAATATTAGAAGTGGCTTTTTCTCTTTTAATGTGCTGCTCTCTTGTCTGGAGGGCCATCCGCAATGCTTTATTGCCCTGTGCATCGATGCTGATACCGATGATACGGCCGGGGATGCTTCTTTTAAAATCATCTTTGGTGGACATAAAAGCGGCATGCGGGCCACCATAGCCCAGGGGTACTCCAAAGCGCTGAGCAGAACCGACGGCAACATCAGCGCCAAGTTCGCCGGGAGGAGTGAGAAGGGTGAGGGCGAGCAGATCGGTAGCCATGACCACATAGGCCCCGGCGGCGTGCACAGTATTGATAAAGCCGCGGTAGTCTTCTATTGATCCGTGATCATTTGGATATTGTACTATAGCCCCAAAATAAGAAGCATCTATAGCGGCAGTTTTATAATCACCTTCCACTATTTCTATTCCTACGGGGATGGCCCTGGTGACGAGTACATCTTTTGTTTGAGGAAAGATGGCTTTGTCCACAAAGAACTTTGGTCTATCTATATGGTCTTGTTTGTTCAGGGTATTAAAGAACATGGTCATTGCTTCAGCGGCGGCAGTGGCTTCATCGAGCAGCGAAGCATTGGCGATAGGTAAGCCGGTAAGGTCGCTTACCATGGTCTGGTAGTTCAGTAAACTCTCAAGGCGGCCCTGTGATATCTCTGCCTGGTAGGGAGTGTATTGAGTGTACCAGCCCGGGTTTTCAAAAATGTTGCGCAGAATCACCGATGGGGTGATGGTATCATAATAACCCTGCCCGATATAATTGGTGAATACTTTATTTTTCAGTGATACTTCTTTTATGTGTTTGAGGTATTCATGCTCACTCATGGCTGAAGGAATGTTCAGTGCATGATCCATACGGATGGCGGGAGGAACGGTATTGCTGATCAGTTGGTCAAGATCATCAGCACCGATCTTCTTCAGCATTTTTTTTGTGTCGGCTTCATTGGGTCCGATGTGACGGGGAATGAATTCGTTTGCTTGTTGTTCGAGGAGACTCATAGTTAGGAATGTCAGATTAGTCAATAATGGGGTAAAAAAGTGAAACGGGCCAAATTAGTCGTGGGGGGTCAAAGGGGGC
>JAEUVL010000783.1 GCA_016786965.1 Chitinophagaceae bacterium | reverse complement strand
GATCGCTAAAGGCCGAAGCCCGCAATATGTAATAGGAAGTGTAAGCCTGAGTGAATTCTTTGTCACCTTTTTCAGCGCTATTTCATTCTTTGCCCTGATAGGAATTACACATTGGCAGGTAATTGCCGGGCTCATGATCGGTGGAGCAATTGCAGCACCCCTTGCGGCAAAGTTGGCCGGTAAACTCCCTGTACGGACAATGCTCATTTGTGTGGGAGTGATGGTGATCATATGGAGTCTGCGGGTAATCGTAAAGTTTTTATAGTAGAATTAAAAATATAGTCTACAAAATTGGTAGATTAAATACGGGGCACTACATTTGTGTTCGGACAGTACTTGGGAATCCTAACGATTCTCTTTTCTTTAATCTAAAAGTCTATAAAAATAGTAGACTATTTACATAAACAAAACTAATCATGAAACAATTAGCTTTTCTTATTGTGTTTTTATTACCGTTTTTCGCTCTTGCACAATTTGCCGGCCGTGTAGTGACAGAAGGTAATGAGGGTATCCCATTTGCGACAGTCTCTGTGAAAAACACCTCCATTGCTATTGCTACCGATTCATCGGGTCGATTTTCAGTTGAGGGTAATCAATCTTTACCTTTTACCTTACTCGTTTCCTCTGCAGGGTTTGCTCCAAGGGAATTTATTGTAAGAAATAGTAACGTAAATAGCATATTGATACAGTTGCAATCATTATACTACAGGGATACGGTGGTTATTACTTCCCGGCGCCGCAGGGAAGTATTGCAGGATGTTCCAATTCCAATTTCCGTAATCGGGGGTGGGCAGGTAGAAGATGCCGGTGCGTTCAATGTAAACAGGGTGAAGGAATTTGTCCCCTCTCTTCAGCTATATACCTCCAATCCCCGGAATACTGGTATTAATATCAGGGGTCTGGGTTCGCCATTCGGCCTAACCAACGATGGTCTTGACCCCGGGGTTGGCTTTTACGTAGATGGTGTTTACTATGCCCGGCCGGCAGCAGCTACTTTTGATTTTATTGATGTGGAAAGAATTGAAGTGCTGCGTGGCCCTCAAGGCACACTATTTGGCAAAAACACAACCTCAGGCGCTATTAGCATTACGACACGCAAACCAAGCTTCAAGCCAGGTGCTAATTTCGAAGTGAGTTATGGTAATTATGGATATGTACAGGCCAAAAGTTCAATAACCGGCGCCCTCAGTAAAAAAATTGCTGCACGCCTATCTTTTTCTGGTACACAACGTGATGGTTTGGTAGAAAATATCCGTACAGGAAAATATACAAACGATATAAATAACCTTGGATTTCGGGGTCAATTGCTGTTCAATCTTTCTGACAATACCTCTGTTACACTGTCAGCGGATGCCTCCCGCCAGCGTCCTGATGGATATGCACAGGTGGTTGCGGGTGTTGTTCAGACAAAAAGGGCAGCCTACCGTCAGTTCAACGCCATCATTGCTGATCTTGGTTACACTTTACCTAGCCAGGACGCATTCGACAGGAAGATCGATCATGATACACCCTGGCGCTCGGGAAATGATCTTGGTGGAGTGTCATTTAATATAGATAGTAAAATAGGTCCCGGTACACTAACTGCAACTACTGCATGGAGATACTGGGATTGGGATCCCTCTAATGACAGGGATTTTACGGGTTTACAAGCTTTGGCAAAATCTCAAAACCCAGCGAAGCATCAGAACTGGTCGCAGGAAATTCGTTATGCCGGCGAATTTTCATCCCAATTAAGTGGTGTTGCTGGTCTGTTTTATATTGATCAGGAGGTTAAAATAAACGGCACTGAGGAATCTGGCACAGCCCAATGGCGGTTTTCGAAAAGTTCGACAAGCCCTCTTTGGCAAACACCCGGCCTTTTTGAAGGGTATGGTATCTATACTAAGGCTTCCATCAAGTCAAAAAGTGCAGCCGCATTTGCTAATGTTGATTGGGAAATTTCAGAAGGGTTCCATGTATTGCCGGGTATCAGGTTGAATTACGACAAAAAAGATGTGAGCTATAACCGGGTGGCCGCAGGTGGTTTGGATACCGCTACTTATAGCGGAACAACCGCTCAAAAAACCACCTTACAGGGATTTAAAAATGGAGTTTACAGCAGCCAGTCTTATGTTGCAGATGCCGATGAGACAAACCTGACATATCAGCTTACGGTGGCATACAGGTTCAATAAACGTATTAATGCCTTTGCCACATACTCCACCAGTTTTAAGCCGGTAGGTGTTAATGTGGCTGGTCTTCCAACCGTTAATGGCCAGGCCGCAACTGACCTGGCGGTAATTAAACCGGAAGATCTCAGGCATTATGAAGTGGGTGTTAAAACAAACCCCACTGATAATTTTACTTTGAATTTCACCCTCCACAATTCTGATATCAAGAACTACCAGACAAATGTGCAATCAGCTGAATTGGGTGTTAATCGTGGTTATATAGCCAATGCTGAAAAGGTAAATGTTAAGGGACTTGAAGTTGATGCAAATATTAAGCTTAATAATCATTTCTCCTTCTACGGGGCACTGGCTTATACCGACGCCAAGTATGTAAAATTCGTAAATGCCCCGCTTCCTCTTGAAGAAACAGGCTTAACAGAGAATGGAGTACAGAAGGCATTCAAAGATATCTCTGGCGGCGAGCTTCCCGGCATCTCCAAGTGGGCGGCATCTTTCGGTGGAGAATTTACATCACCGGCCGTGTTTTTGGGAAAGACGGGGAAATTCTTCATAGCAGCGGATGGTTATTACCGGTCTTCTTTTTCTTCCAGCCCGTCACCATCGGCCTATCTGAATATTGATGGTTATACATTGATAAACGGGAGGCTGGGCTTCAGGGCTACAGGTGGTCTTTCAGCTTTTATTTGGGGACGCAATCTATTTGATAAAAACTATTACGAACAGTTATTGCCGGCTGGCGGTAATGCCGGACATTATGCAGGGGTACTTGGCGATCCGGTTACATACGGCCTCACATTGCGGTATTCTCTGTAAGAATAAATTTGATGAAATGTTACTTACTGATCTTTTATATATACAGGCAATCGTTAGAGAAAAGCGTCCCGGTTCTCCGGGATGCTTTTAAAAATCAACCCCGTGGCCGAGTGGCAAGGCAAAGGGCTGCAAATCCTTTTACGTCAGTTCGAATCTGACCGGGGAGTCAATCAATAGAAACTTGCAAATTAAATGATGAAACCAGGTTCAGTATATACCACATTTTTCTCTGCTCCGCTCGCCAAGCTATTCTGCTCGCTCTTCATCTTTTTTACTTGTATTGTGAACGCACAAACCAAGCAAACCGAGTTGTCACAACAGATATGGCTTGGCTATTTTAAGCAAACCCGCTTCTCGGATAAATGGGGCATGTGGGCCGATGTTCACCTTCGCACCAAAGAAGACTTCTTTACCAACTTTTCACAAGGTATCGTAAGAGCAGGATTAACCTATTATCTTACTGATGATGCAAAACTTACAGCCGGGTATGCATATGTAAATCATTTCCCGGCAGAGGCGCATAAGAATATTTCGCAACCGGAGCACCGCCCCTGGCAACAAATACAATGGCACACCAAATTTCCAAAGCTCCGCCTGATGCAATGGTTCCGAATGGAAGAACGATGGAGAAGAAGGATCCTGAATAATGATGAACTGGCTGAAGGCTATAGTTTTAATTTCCGGCTGCGTTATAATTTCTTTTCACAGTTTCCCTTAAGCAAGAAACGATTTCAGCCAACGACCTTGTCTTTTGTGGTCAATGATGAAGTGCACATCAATTTCGGAAAACAGATCGTCAACAACTATTTCGATCAGAACAGGTTCTTCCTTGGTTTTAATTACCATGTGAACAAGCATGACAACCTGCAGGTTGGTTATATGAATGTGTTTCAGCAATTAGCTGCAGGCAACCGCTATCGCAGCACCAGCACAGCAAGGGTGTTTTATTTTCATAATCTTGATATAAGAAAAAAATAGCCATGCCGAGGGTTCAACCTATTAATCAGACAGAGCTGCCGCCAGCGGTAAAGATTGCTATTGAAAGGCATATTGAAGACTATAATATTGTTTTCAGTAACACACAGGCCACACTCAGCCATTCCCTTCTTTCTTACGAAGTTTATATGCAAGTGTATCCTTTATACGAGTCCGTTGTTCAAATTCTTGGAGATAGAATAGCTTGCCTGTATGCCCTTGCTATTTCAAACGCATCGTCCTGCCTTCTTTGTGCTTCCTGCTTCCGGAAAAAACTGAATCAGATGGGGTGGGATAAAGAATGTCTTCCATTATCAGATGGGCAAAAAGCGTTACTGAATTTTGCCACAAGTCTCACGAAGCACCATGGAAACATTAATGATCATGTTTATAACAGCGTTGCTAAATCATATTCTCAGGCTGAAATGGTCATATTAATAGCATTTGCCGGCCAAATGGTGGCTACTACGATATTTAACAATGTGGCTGAAACAGAGATAGATGATCACTTGTCTGACTATGTTCCGTCCGTTACTCAATGGTAGCCCGGGATGTATTTTTAAAGAGGGTAAAGGTAGATTACTGCTGAAACCAGCATTTTTGAGATGGTCGGATAAATTAATACAGGATAGAAATATTTCGGCTGTTACCGGTTCAATGATGGCATTATTTAGTCGATAGTGCAATCTTGGGCAGACCTCAAAATATAACATATGAACTTAAACTTTTTGGCACTGGCAGTTCCCTTCTTTACAGGTCTCATGTACCTGGAGTATTACTTCAGTAAAAAGAAGGGTAAACAGGAACATTTCCATTTTAATGAGGCGGTAGCGAATGTGAATGTCGGTATTGCCGAGCGACTATCCGATCTGTTCACCACCGGCGTGTTCTATTTCTTTTTTGTGTGGCTGCATCAAAATTTTGCAATCTTTGACATACAGCCAACTATCTGGACATGGATACTGCTGTTTTTATTCACCGACTTCATGTGGTACTGGTACCACCGCTTCGGACATGAGGTTAACCTTTTCTGGAGTGTGCATGTGGTGCACCACCAGAGTGATGATTTTAACTTTACCGTCTCCGCACGCATCACCGTACTGCAGGCGCTGGCCCGTTGCCTGTTTTGGTCGGTGTTGCCCATCATTGGTTTCCCGGCTGAGATGATCACGGTGTTATTGCTTATCCATGGTACATACCCGTTCTTTACACATACGCAATTGGTAGGCAAACTTGGGTGGATAGAATATTTATTCGTGACCCCTTCTCATCACAGAGTTCATCATAGCAGCAACCCGCAATATCTTGATAAGAACTACGGTGATGTGCTCATTATCTGGGACAAGCTGTTTGGCACTTTTGCCAAAGAGAAAGAAGAACCGGTTTATGGGCTTACCACACCGCTCAACAGCCATAGTTTTCTCTGGCAGCATTTTCATTTTATACTGGAAGTATTAATCAGCTTCCGCAGAGCAAAAGGCTTTCGCCAGAAATGGAAAGTGATCTTTGGCAGGCCGGATGATATTGATCCGCGAATTCGAATGAGCCTGGAACGTAAGTTCTCATTTAAGAGACAGGGGATAAAACACTCTTCAGTACTGCTTAACTATATTAAGCTGCAAACCATTCTGTCGCTGATAGTACTCTTTCTGGTTATTTTATTTGAACACTATCTAAGCAGCAGCAAAATCCTGGGACTTTCTTTATTTATAGTGCTAAGCATCATTACTACTGGGGCAATGCTTGAGCAGCGACGGTGGATCTTTCACCTGGAATTTGCCAGGCTGGGATTGCTGGGCATACTTACCTGGGCAGCCTTTCCCTATTTTAATCTTAGCGTAGTATTGCTGATTGTAGCCTTAGCTATCATATTATTTTACAAAACAATCGGAAACCAGTATTATTCATATCTCTATAAGTAAATGAAAAAGAGTACGAGAATATATAATATAGCAATTATAACCTGGGTATTACTGCTTTTGCAAAGGGAGATGATTCCTGACAACACCTTGCAGGTAATAGAAGGAACTGTTTTGTCTGATGCTACTGGAAAACCAGTGCCAAAAGCATTTGTATATGTGGTGGAAGGAGAGGAGGAGGTGTTGACAAATGATAAAGGGGTTTTCAGAATTGAAACAACAAAGAACACCCCATTGGTACTTACAATACAACACTGGCAATTTGAGAAGCTCAGGGTTGCTGTTCATAATGCTAAGGCAAAACTGAGTATAAGGCTAAGGCTAAAGTAATACTGTTTTTTCTGTAGCGCATAGCTTCTAACGCAGTGTTTATTGCTCTTTTTGAATGCCAGTTTTTCTTTCCCCATCGGACTGCTCAATGTATCTTTGCCCTCTGTTAAAACAGGTTCATTTTAAATGGCAAAACATAAACCCGAAACAAAAGCGATCCGTATTCAAACTACGAAGACAGCGCAGAAAGAGCATTCGACCCCATTGTTTCTTACCAGTAGTTTTACCTATGATTCAGCGGAGGACATGGCAGCCGCTTTTGCCGATGATTCGCTGGACGTAAATATCTATTCCCGTTTTTCCAATCCTTCTGTGGATGAGTTTATAAACAAGATCGCTGCGCTGGAAGGGGCAGAGGATGGAGTGGCCACCGGTACCGGAATGGCAGCAGTATTTGCCACCTTCATGACCTTTTTATCAAAAGGGGACCATATTATATCAGCCTCCGCAGTATTTGGTTCCACCCATACTATCCTTACAAAATATTTACCTAAATGGGGAATTGAGTACTCGTATTTTGATATGGATAAGCCGGAAGGCATTGAGGCATTAGTACGACCAACCACCAGGATGCTGTATGTGGAAACGCCTTCAAATCCGGGATTGAATATTATAGATATTGATTTTGTATCAGGCCTTTGTAAAAAGCATAATATTCTTTTAGTGGTGGATAATTGTTTTGCCACCCCCGCCGTGCAGCAACCCATTCAATACGGGGCGGACCTGGTGTTACATTCGGCAACAAAATTCATCGATGGACAGGGAAGAGTACTGGGTGGTGTGATAGTTGGCAGAAAAGAACTGATCAATCCGCTTTATCTCTTTATTAGAAATGCAGGACCTTCCATGAGCCCTTTTAATGCATGGGTGTTATCAAAAAGCCTGGAAACTTTATTCATCCGGATGGAAAGGCATGCAACCAGCGCCATGTACATTGCACAACAACTGGAAGAGCATGATGCTATCAGTTCAGTAAAATATCCTTTCTTAGCAACACATCCGCAATACGGTATTGCCAAAAAGCAAATGACAAACGGCGGGGGCATAGTAACTTTTGAATTAAAGGGTGGTATTGATAGTGGCCGGAAGTTCTTAAATGCCCTGCAAATGATTTCCATGACCAATAACCTGGGCGACAGCCGCTCAATTGCTTCGCATCCCGCCTCTACCACACATTCCAAACTGACGGAAGAAGAAAGACGGGCCGTAGGCATTACACCAGGGTTGATACGAATTTCTGTGGGACTGGAAAATGTGCAAGATATTCTGGACGATATTTTACAGGCGTTGGCAAAAAGCTGAATACTATCTTTATAGCCAATAAATACTGCTGTATGAGAAAACTGCCATTTCTTTTAACCTTGCTTTATGTTCAATTGTCAGTTGCTCAGCAAAACGTTTTCTACAAAGAACCTTACCGGCCGCAAGATCATTTTACACCTGCCATTCACTGGATGAACGATCCTAACGGATTGGTGTACCATAA
>JAEUVL010000753.1 GCA_016786965.1 Chitinophagaceae bacterium | reverse complement strand
GTTAGCGGCAAAAAAGGAATGTAGAAATAGCCTGGTTGGATAGCTGGATGATAAGACCAGTGTGACTTCACCCTGCTGCTGTGGCTTTTTGAACATAAGAATGTATCTTGAAAAAAATTGACCGCTTGACCAAACAACAACGGAAACTTATTGCACTGGCCTCCGGCATTGCCATTTCATTACTGCTCTATTTCATAAACCCATTTGGGGTAGGTGACCGGGCATCAATAGTTCTGGCCATTGCAGGCCTGATGATCACCTGGTGGGTGACGGAAGCCATGCCAATGCCAGTGGTGGCCTTGTTGCCGTTGATGCTTTTCCCGCTGTTCAAAATTGCCAGGCTGGAGGAAACAGCCCCATCATATGCGAACCCCGTCATCTTTTTATTCATGGGTGGTTTTATGCTGGGACTGGCCATTGAAAAATGGAACCTGCACCGGCGTATTGCACTAACTATAGTTCGCCTTACTGGTACCAGCGGAGATAAGATCGTTCTGGGGTTTATCATGGCCACCGGATTACTCAGTATGTGGCTGAGCAATACGGCTACGACCATGATGATGTTTCCAATTGCATTATCAGTCATACATGTAATGAAAGACAACCACCAGGGAGAAGGCAACATCGCTAATTTTTCACTTACTATTATGCTGGCGATAGCTTATGCCGCTAATATCGGAGGTATCGCTACCAAGATCGGGACCCCGCCAAATGTAGCTTATACAGGAATTATCCGTGACAGGTATAATTACGAGGTGGACTTTGTTAACTGGATGCTGATCTGCACACCACTGGCGATCATGCTACTGGCTTTTTTATACCTTACCATGGTAAAATGGTTGTATCCCAACCGGATAAAATCAAATCCAGCTACTAAACAATTGCTGCAAAATGAGCTGGCGCAACTGGGGCCATTATCCACTGCAGAAAAAAGAGTGCTAGTGATATTTATTGCCACAGCCTTCCTGTGGATCACCCGTGGGATTATTAATGATATCCAGAATGTCTTCAAACTGGATGATACCATCATTGCGATCATGTGTGCTATAGCATTGTTTATTTGTCCTGCCGGAACAACAAAAGGCAATTGCCCGCCAATGATAAAAGAGGACGAAGATAGTGGTGGATTCGGAGCGCTGCTCGAATGGAGTGATACGTCAAAAATGGCCTGGGGCATATTATTGCTATTTGGTGGAGGAATCGCCCTCGCAGGGGCTCTGGAGAATGCGGGTCTGATGCAGCAAATGGGCAAATGGCTGGCACAGTTTTCCGGGAATGGATTTTTACTTGTATTGGTAATTACCATTATTTCTCTTTTCATCAGTGAAGTAATGAGCAATGTGGCGCAGGTGATCGTTTTTACCCCCGTGGTTTCTTCATTAGCAGATGCTGCAGGAATAAATCCTTTGCTGCTGGGTATTCCTATGACGCTGGCGGCCAGTTGTGCCGGTATGTTGCCCATGGGTACGCCACCTAATGCAATCGTATTTTCAAGCGGGTATATTAAACTGAAGCAAATGGTAAAGGCAGGGTTTGTAATGAATATCATAGCTGTGATATTGATCACACTGTTTTGCTGGTTCCTGCTGCCACTCCTCATGAAGATACAGTAGCCCAAATAAGCAAAACAAAAATGCGAAACCAACGGGCTTCGCATTTAATTATTCTCGCAAAATGTTTTATCTCTTTTCTATTAGCTTTAGAATCTTGGGCAATTCAATTTCTTGGCGTTAGGGTCTGAGGGTTTCTTGATATAGATAAGAGATATCTCATTACCACCCTTTGAATTAGAAGCTGCCTTTAGCGGGCTGATATTGATATCGTATGTATATCCAATGTGGATGGAACTGAATTCCAATCCTACATAAGGAATGATAGCGTCATTTACATTACTCATCCTTGTCCAGGCACCGAGATAAAAATTTGTAGGATTTTCATCCGACTGGTTCACATTATAGGAAAAAGACCCGCCAAACATCGCATTATAAGCTTTGGCCTGGGTGCTGTAATTAGCAGCAAAATGTAACCCATGATAAGAACCAACTGGGATTTTACCTCCAGCTTGTAGTGTCGTACGTGCAGCCAGCAGGTAATCGCCACCACGGAAACTTTCTTTCGGGCGGTTGATATGATACATCGAGGCGCCTATATAAAAATTGTTATAGCCGTTTGTACTTCCATTATAAAAGATACCGGCATTCAGGTCAAAATAACCAACGGATATTTGCTGGCTGCTGAATATTTCACTGGTAACACCAGTAAAGCCAAGAGGAGTTAATTCATCTTCAAAATCGACTTTTGAAACATCAAGCCGCTTATTTACATAAGTGCCCTGGAAGCCGGCACCTATCTGGTGAAATCCATCTTCATCTAATCCTTTATGATATGCTACGGACAAGCCCGCATAATTAGTAACAAGTACCCCATCACCGGCACGGTCGGTAACACCCAGAAAACCTACACCTAGCTGATCAATATCTGCCAAGCGGTTTTTCATTATGCCAAAATCCACTGAAGCCGTACGGGTCAGAAAAGCGTTATTAATAGTTGGCCATTGATTTCGGAAATTACCGGCGATGCGGAAAGTCCCATCAAATTTTCCCGTCAGGGCCGGGTTGAGGGTAAGCGGAGAGGCAAAGAATTGGGAGAAGTTGGGATCCTGTGCTTTACAAACACCAGCCAACACTACACAAACAGTAAGGGTAGAAATAAATTTTTTCATCTCAGCAATTAATAGTGTTTTGTTACCGTCAGACGAATATTTAACCAAGGCCAGATTGAGAATTGATAAACGTTTTGAAGCCGTTGAAATTGCCCTAACCCTCTATTGATTATCTACAGTCCGGTACGAAACGGAAAAATACAACAAAAAGAAGACCTGAAAAAGAGAAATATTGCTGCTTCGGCAGCAGGCTGAGAGACAAACATATGGATGGGAGCTAACAGCCTTATACCCTGAAAACCAACCTCGTAAATTACTAATAGGGAAAGCCGACTTTTCACCTGTCGACACTCAAACAATGTTGTTTTGAAGGTAACTCACAGGACTTTTACGAGACTTTCACGGGACCTTCACCAGACCTTCACGAGGCTATGATTGTATCCGGGGTCTGTTTAAACTGTCTATTTGCTGCTCTCTGATAGTATTCCGGAAGGAATCTACATCTGCACTTTAGTACCAAATGCAAGGTCTCCCGCATCACCCAGCCCTGGAACAATATAACCCTTGGCGGTCAGTTCATCATCAATATCCCCGCACCAGATAGTGGCCGATGGCTCTTCCCGTTGCACATACTCTATGCCAACGGTACAGGCAATGGCTGCTACAATATGAATTTCCCGTGGACGCCCCTCTTCTCTCAAAAACTGGATAGTTTTTACGAGGGAAGAACCTGTGGCCAGCATAGGGTCAGAAATGATCACTACCCTGTTTTCCAGTTCCGGACAGGACACATAGTCCAAACTGATCTCAAAGCTCCCATCTTTATGATGTTTGCGGTAGGCAGAAATAAAAGCATTATCAGCTTGGTCAAAATAATTCAACAGGCCATTATGCAGGGGCAATCCGGCCCTGAGGATAGTAGCCAGCACCGGTTGTTCTTTCAGCATTTTATGTATTGCCACACCCAGTGGTGTTTGAATTTCTTTTTCCTCAAAAGGCAGCACTTTGCTTATTTCGTAAGCGGCGGCTTCACCGATCCGTTCCAGGTTACGGCGAAAACGCATCCTGTCTGTCTGCACATTTACATTCCTGAGTTCACTTACCCAGGTACTTACTAGTGAATGCTGCTGGCTGAGGTTTACTATCATTCAGTTGAATATTTTATATTGTAGATTGAATATTGGCGAACATTGTAAAAATTTGAGGTTCATTCCAATTTCAGGACAAATCTAAAATCTTCAATCTGAAATATTAAATATGATTTATCGGGCAATCGGTTTAATGAGTGGCAGTTCGCTGGACGGGCTGGATATTGCTTTTGCAGAATTTCAGCACCAGGGCGGGCGGTGGAGCTATGAGATACTGGAAACAGATTGTTACTCCTACCCCGAAGAGTGGACCCGCAAACTGCAACAGGCGATCCACCTTAGCGCCAGGGAGTACCTTTTGCTGCACTCTGATTACGGCCATTATGTCGGTCAGCAGGTAAACCGGTTCATTGATGCCTATCAGTTACACTACAAAGTGGCAGTTATAGCCTCTCATGGACATACAACTTTCCATTTACCGGGACAAAAAATGACAGCACAACTTGGCGACGGGGCTGCTATTGCAGCTATGACACAACTGCCGGTAGTTTCAGACCTAAGGGCAATGGATGTGGCCTTTGGCGGACAAGGAGCACCTATCGTTCCAATGGGAGAGAAACTGTTACTGCCTGGCTATGATTATTTTTTGAATATAGGAGGTATAGCAAATGTTTCAGGCGCTCCGGAAACTGCTTCAGGTGGTTGGGGATTTGATGTTTGTCCTGCTAACAGGGTTCTTAATCTGCTCGCCAATGAAATTGGGAAAGACTATGATGAAGGCGGTCAACTGGCTGCCAGTGGCACCATTCATGATGGATTATTGAATGCACTGAGTGAACTTGAGTATTATAAAAAAGAACATCCAAAATCACTCGCCAATGATTTTGGGACGGATATCGTATATCCACTCATAAAAAATTACGGACTGGCAATCAATGATGCGCTGCGAACATATGTGGAACACATTGCCATCCAGGTAAGTGATAGCATTGCAGGACTGAGGAAAAATAACATTGGCATTTCAAACCAACAGCTTCTCTGTACTGGTGGGGGAGCATTAAATACATTCCTGGCAGAGCGGATTTCGTGGTATTTGCAGCAACAACAAATCGAAGTGGTGGTACCTGACAGCAAGCTGGTAAATTATAAAGAAGCATTGATCATGGCTTTTCTCGGAGTACTGCGGTGGAGGCAGGAGTACACTGTGCTTTCCTCCGTTACCGGAGCAACCAGGGATAGCATTGGAGGCGCTTTATGGACAGGTCAGGAGGCCTGATGAAAAATCTCATCCTTATTTTCCGGTTTTTAGCATAAATTCATTTTATGCAGGAAGCTAAAAAAAATACTGTATCAGCAGGAGCTAAAACGGAACCTCTGCCCGGTTCTATGGAGGAGGTTTTGCTTTTCCGTAAGATACAACACCAGTTTCCCCGTCAATTTCGGAAAGTTTTTCCTGATAAGCTGGCAGCTAAATCTGTCATTATTATCCCTTCCATTACGCTTGATCAGGAAATCTTATCGAAAGTAAGCGGCCATATACATTATGAAGAACGATTGCTGTGTTTACTGATGCTGTTGCGTATGCCACGTACCCATGTAGTATATGTTACCAGTATGCCGGTTGATCCTGTCATCATCGATTATTACCTTCATTTGCTGCCTGGCATCACCCGTCATCATGCATTACAACGGCTCACATTACTTAGTTGCTATGACGCATCTCCTCTTTCACTAACAGAAAAGATACTGGAACGGCCAAGACTGATCGATAGGATCAAAAAAAGTATTCCTGCCGGTAATGCATCCCATATGGCCTGTTTCAATGTGACAAAATACGAAAGAACACTCTCTGTAAAATTAGATATGCCTATATACGGCTGTGACCCCGAACTGTTCAACCAGGGGAATAAAAGCAACAGCCGTAAAATTTTCAAGCAATGCGGCTTACAGGTGCCGCCAGGTTTTGAAGATCTGAAAAACGAAGAAGAGATAATAAATGCACTTACCGATCTTAAACTTAACACCCCTTCCCTGCAAAAAGCCGTAGTGAAGATGAATGACGGCTTCTCAGGTGAAGGGAATGCTGTTTTTTCTTATGAAGGAATTGATGAAGGCAGTGAATGGAAGCAGTGGATACAGGAAAATTTAGCTTCCCGGCTTAAGATAGTGGCAGGCGATCTCAGTTATAAAGATTTTATGTATAAGTTTCAGTCTATGGGGGGTATCGTGGAGGCTTTTGTGGAAGGAGAAATAAAAACATCCCCATCTGTGCAATGCAGGATCAACCCGTTGGGTGATTGTAAGGTGATCTCCACCCATGATCAGGAGGTCGGTGGTGAGAGTGGCCAGGTATTCATGGGAGCCTATTTTCCGGCCAAGGAAGATTATGCGATTGAAATCGGAGAGAGCGGATTAAAAGTGGCAGAAGCCCTGCAAAAGAGTGGAGTTATGGGCCGCTTTGCGGTAGACTTTATTTCAGTAAAAGAACCCGATGGCTGGAAGCATTACGCTATCGAAATTAACCTTCGTAAAGGGGGGACCACCCATCCATATATATTATTGGAGTTTCTTACTGATGGAGATTACGACTACGAAAATGGCCTGTATCTAACCGCCAACCGGCAAACCCGTTATTATTTTTGTTCGGATAATTTACGTAATGAAAAATACAAAGGGATAACTCCGCCCGATCTTATTGATATAGCGATGTTACATCATTTACACTATGACGGCACTTCGCAGGAAGGGGTAATGTTTCACCTGATAGGGGCTTTATCCCAATATGGCAAACTGGGAGTGGTGTGTATCGGCAGCACACCGGAACGGGCCCGAAATTTTTATGAGCAAACGGTAAAGGTGCTCGACGGAGAATGCTGACCTGGCTTTACAAGCCCAGCACTTCTTTCAGCTTTCCGTATCCGCTTCTGCTTACCGGTACTTTTACGCCGGTACGTAATACTGCTACATGATTATCTTTTTCATACGGATCGATGCGGGTGATCTGCTGCACATTTACAATATAGGAGCGGTGACATCTGGCAAATAACTGCCCATCCAGGGATTGTTCAAAATGCGCCATCGTTTTATTTTTCAGGAAATAGCCCTCCGTAGTGTGGATCTTCACATAGTCATCGGCTGCTTCTAAATAGAACACATCATGCACCGGGATGATCTTGATCTTGCTGCCATTCTTTACTACAATACGTTGACTTTGGGAAGGCGACAAGGAGGCTGATTCTATCAGGTCATGCGTGGCTTTTTCAGTAAGGTTTGATTTCTGTTCTGCCCATTTAGCCAAAGCTTTGTCAAACCGTTCCTGGTTAAAGGGTTTTAATAAATAATCTACTGCATGAGATTCAAATGCTTTGATGGCATATTCATCAAAGGCTGTAGTAAAGATAACTGATGGAGGCTGCTCGATCAGTTCCAGCATTTCAAACCCTGTGATCTTGGGCATTTGAATGTCCAGAAAGATAAGATCTGGTTGATGCTGTTGTATGGCTTTAACCCCTTCAAATCCATCACCACATTCCTGCATCACTTGCAGGTGCGGATGTTTTTGCAGAAATTCCTTTACAATACTTCTGGCAAGGGGCTCATCATCTATGATAACTACTTTGCTCATTTTATAGTTTTTATTGTTTATCAACTCGTGGAGGATTATAAACCCTTCACGGGTTATTTATAATTGCGGTATTTTGACCACCGTGATAAATATATTCTCTTTTGATTCCGTTGTTAACAGGTCGTTACGGGCAAAAAGCAAATACAATCTTCGTTGTACTGATTTTAAACCAAATCCCGTACCCTGTTTCGGAGAGGATGTTTCCGGGTCAAATGGGTTCATTACCTTAATGACAAGGTTGTTCTCTTCTTTAGCTGCATACAGTTGTATAACTGTTTCGCCGGTGGTATCATACAGTCCGAATTTGATCGCATTTTCAACAATGGGCTGCAGCAGCAAGGCCGGAAGCTTCAGCGATAGGGTATTATCGTCTATCTCAGTATGGGTGGCCAGCCGGTTACCAAATCGTACCTTTTCTATATCTAAATATAATTGAAGGTATTGCAGTTCTTCCTGCAATGATACCCATTGGGTTTCTTCCTTTTTTATCGTGCCCCTTAAAAAATCAGAAAGCTGCTGTACCATTTTCCTGGCCTCTTCCGGGCGGCTGCCGATAAGGGCGTTGATAGAGTTTAAACTGTTGAACAGAAAATGCGGCTGTAGTTGCTGTCTTAGTTTAAATAATTCTGCTTCGCGGGCTAATTTTTCCGCATCAGTTTTTCTCTCTTCTCTTTCTTTTTGTTCCTTTTGATTGAACCAGAGAATACTGATCATCGTTACACACCCCAGCAGCAGAAATGCAATACTGAAACGGATAGAAAGAGAATGGCTAAGAAGGTCGGTATATCCTTCATAATGACCAAGTGCCACTTTGAGCAGCCATTTCGATAATAATAACCAGATAATAGAAAGGAAAAGGCAGATGGAGAAAATATTGATATACTGTTGTCCTTTGGGCAAATAATACCGCAGGGTGTTCATCACCAGCAGGCAGGCCAGCAACAGCAGCGTATTAGCAATGGCGCTGTCAATGATAGCTGCTTTCCATGGAAGGCCAAAGAAATGCAATACCATAATATTATCTGCCATCATCACCAGCCAGCAAATGATGAAGATGATGCGAAACCTTGTTATGGAAAGAGGAGAATTAGACATGGTTAAACAAGGTCAAGTATTTCAAGTGTATTTCCAAAGCGGATATGTTCTGCTTTTTTATGGATAATGTGCAGATAGGTTTCTGCATGTTCTTTTTCCTCTATTCTTGAGTAGAGCTCTGCGCCATCTATCAATTCGTTCAGCTGGTATAACTCGCTTACACTGATGAACTGCCACTGTACCAGTTGCTGGTTACGGTTAAAAAAGATCTCTTCTTCTTTTCCTCCCAATAATTGAGCTTTATGGAAGGCTTCTTCTTTACTACTGGCCATTATCAGCCGGAGCTGTTCATCAAACTGTGCTGTGTGGTTACCATCGCCACAGATGATGCGAAAGACCATTTTTGCAAGATACCAGTTCATAGTTGCAGGTTGATTGGTTTATTAGTTGATTGAGTAATTCGTAAGTCAGTATTTAATTCACGATGGTTTTCTTTTTTATCAATCGCTGTTAACTTAGTGATCGTACCTAAAAACTTTTTATCTCGATACCCCCGAAAATCACCGTTCCCTTCAGTACTAATACTTTTGCTGGTATTTCGGTGGGCGCAGTAACGGCCCTTTTATCTTCCAGGCCACCAAAAATGGTAACTGCTTCCGATTTTACTTCCCAGTTAGAAGGAATGATAAGTTTAGTGCCCCCGAAAATGGTCGTCATCTCAATCACCGCTTTATCTTTTAGGTCTGCTTGAGAGAGATTTAATTCAGTTCCACCGAATATGTTTACAATATCGCCGCCCTTAAAGTCTTTAGAAAGAATATTTCTTTTAGCGCCGCCAAAGATGGAAGTGGCATCTACAAAATCATCATGGCTCCAGGTCTCTTTTTCATCCAGTATAGTGGCCCTGGAGCCGTCCCCCTTTTTTTCATTGCACTCCATCCAGCTTTTTTTACGGGGCCGGATGATAAGAAAGGCACCCACGATAATGAAGATCATCGGCCATATATAGCGGCGAATAGCCAGATCAGGATAAATATCACGGAGCAGGAAACCGGTACCGACCAATATCAGGACGATCCAGGCACCACCCTGAAAGCGGTGCTTCAGGCCGATAAAAATACCAAGGGCTATAAGAAATGTTTGCCAGCTAAATAATAAAGGGGGCAGGTCTGGAACAGCGACCCGAACAAATGCAGCAACACCGATCAGGAGGATGAAAATGCCGGTCCAGATATGGCCATGGCTACTTTGATTTGTAATATGGTATTGGCGGTGCTCTTCCCACTTTTTGCGCCTTTCTTCCCAGCGCTGCCTTCTTTCTTCTCTCCGTTGTTCACGTTGATCTCTGTAGTTATCCATTCCTGTAAGATTTTGATCAAAACTATACACGGAATGACGAACAGGCAAGAGGGAATGGGCATTATGCCGTTATAAGTCGGCGAATGGCAGGAATGGTGGGGTGAAAACAGCCTAGTTCATTGAACAGCTCCATATTAATTGATAGGGATCTGTTTTTCCTTTAATGCAGGTAAACAGAAAGCCGGTAATAAATGGCATATTAATAGGCGCCTGGCCATCAGAAAAGTCAATTGCAAGGGTGCCACTTACATATGCTTCAGTAGAAGATGTTTCGAGAGCTTTCAGTCCACGGGGAATTTGTTGTTTGCTATACCCGAGTTCGTACCTGCGGTAGGCTAATCTTTCTACCAGGTTTTGAACAAAGTCTGGCTCATCGAAGGAAGCGGAGATGTGTAAATGTTTTTTCATACAAGGCGATTTAGGATAACCACCCTTTTCTTTCTTCACCTTGCCTGCTCTGCTGAGGGTATGTTAGTTACGGATTAGATGCAGGAAACGCCTTGTTTACTTACTAAGGAAATGTGAAAGCTGTAAAACGCTTAAATTAATGGAATGGGACAAGATAAGTACCCGGTAAAAGGCTTTAAGCATGCTTGCAGAAATAGGATTTCCGGGTTCACGTAAACAGTACACAACAGTTTATGGTGATACGAACTCAAACCGGTCTCCATCGAACAAACCCTTATCGCTCAGCTTTAAATGTGGTATTACCAGCAATGCCATAAAGGAAAGAGTCATAAATGGTGCTGTTAAGGTAGCCCCTAATTCTTCTTTTGTCATTTTGTCAATAGTTGTATAATCTGCTGCTACTTTGTAGCCATCTTCATTGCTCATTAACCCTGCTACAGGAAGTGGCAGGATCATTTCCCTTTCTTTGCCAACTGCACTCACGCCACCTTGTTTGTCGATTACCAGGTTCACTGCCCTGCAAATACTTTCGTCATCCACTCCCACGGCCACTATGTTATGACTGTCATGTGCAACAGAAGAAGCCATGGCGCCCTTCTTCAAACCAAAGTTTTTAATGAATGCTTTGGCTACAGGAGCATTTTTGTACCGGTTCACCACTACTATCTTGAGTATATCGTCTTTTATATTAGTTTGTAAAACAGTTTCTCCATACCCAATTTTCGCCTCAATCCTATTGGTAATAAGTTGTCCGTCCAGGGCTTCAATTACCGGGATTCTTCTGGCTTGCGGGCCATCAGCATGAAACCAGTTTGCAGTCAGGAGTTCTCTTTCACTCATGGAGTTCATTTCAAAATCAGCGGATTCTTTCTTATTACACGAAAAATTATTTACAATACCTGACCTTGTCGTCTTAATATTAGACACTCCGTTCTCTGCCACCAGTTCGCCGTCAATAAAGGTTTTTACCACTTGAAAATGCTCCAGGTCTTTTACCACAATAAAATCAGCTGCATCGCCTTCCTGTAATAAACCAACATCGAGCCTGTAATGTTGCACAGGATTTACACAAGCTGCTTTTAGTATTTTAAATATATCAATGCCCCTGGCTACGGCCCTTGCGCAAAGCTGGTTGATATGCCCGAGCACCAAACTATCGGGGTGTTTATCATCGCTGCAAAACATCACCATATCAGCATGATCATTCAGTAAGTTGATCAGGGCTTCAAAGTTTTTGGCAGCGCTTCCCTCCCGTATAATGATCTTCATGCCGTGCTGCAATTTGTCCAGCGCCTCTTCTGCTGTAAAGCATTCGTGGTCGGTATAAATGCCGGCGTCAATGTATTGCTTTGCCTTTTCACCTCTCAATCCCGGGGCATGTCCATCCACTGGTTTTCCTAACCGATGCGCTGTTGCTATCTTTTCCATCACTTCCGCATCTTTAAATAATACTCCGGGGAAGTTCATCATTTCGCTCAGGTATTTTATTTCATCCCGCAGCAACAGTTTTTCCACATCAGCAGCATTTAAGACCGCACCGGCTGTTTCAAAAATGGTGGCCGGTACACAACTTGGCGCCCCAAAGTTGAATTTGAAAGGAACGGTCTTTCCATTTTCAATCATAAATTCCACACCTTCTATTCCGCACACATTAGCAATCTCATGAGGATCGCTTACAGTACCTACAGTGCCATGCACCACGGCCAGCCTTGCAAACTCAGAGGGTACCAGCATGGAGCTTTCGATATGTACATGGCTGTCTATAAACCCCGGGAGAATATAGTGTGTTGGCTGATCAGCCAATTGGTCAATGGGTGTAATGGAACTGATCTTTCCATTTTCAACATAAATAGTGGCCGCATAGATTCGTTGCTGGTGTACATCTGCAAGATTGCCGCTTATGGAAAACGAGGACATGAGTTTTGATTTTGATAAAGGTAAATCACTAACTTTCATTCCTGGTAATTACCAGTATAATTTTACACCACAACCACTCCATTATGAGAAAACTGTTTTTTGTAGTAATTATTTTTTCTTTCACTGCATCCTATGCACAGAAAAATAAGCAAATACCTCCCGTAGTTACCGATAATTCAGATTCTGTTTTATTGGCTAAAACAAAATACCGGCTTATTGGCCCCTGGCGGGGAGGACGAAGCGCAGCAGTGGCGGGCAGTTTTAAGAACAAGCATACTTTTTATTTCGGCGGTACTGGTGGTGGTGTTTGGAAAACGACCGATGGTGGCAGTAACTGGAAGAATGTATCTGATAAATATTTCGGCAGCAGTATAGGTGCAGTGGCTGTGGCGCCATCCGATGAAAGTGTGGTGTATGTGGGAGAAGGAGAGAACACCATGCGGGGTAATGTGAGTGAAGGATTAGGTGGTATGTGGCGAAGTGAAGATGGCGGTAAGAGCTGGAAGAACATCGGATTGAAAGATGGACGGCATATAATCAGGATCGTTATCCATCCCCGGAATCCGGATGTGGTTTGGGTGGCTGTGATGGGGCATCTGTTTGGTCCTAACGAGGAAAGGGGAGTATATAAAACCACTGATGGTGGAAAAACATGGAAGCGGACCTTGTTTGTGAATAATCAAACGGGCTGCAGCGACCTGGTAATGGAACCGGGTAACCCAAATGTTTTTTATGCAGGCACCTGGCGGCTTATCCGTACTCCCAATTCATTAGAAAGCGGCGGTGACGGCAGCGGTCTTTGGAAAAGCACTGATGGTGGGGAAAGCTGGACAAATGTTTCAACCAAAAAAGGATTGCCAAAAGGCATATGGGGCATTGTAGGGGTGGCTATTGCGCCTTCGAATACGGATAAGATCTATTGCATCCTGGAAAATGAGAAAGGCGGTCTGTACGCCAGCAATGATGGTGGTGAGACATGGACCTTACAAAGCAGCGACAATAATATCCGGCAGCGGGCCTGGTATTATACCAAGGTTTTTGTTGATCCTAAAAACGAGAATAAGGTGTATTGTCCCAATGTGGGCTTTATGTTCAGCATCGATGGGGGCAGAACATTCAGAAGTATTGGCACGCCACATGGCGATCATCATGACCTTTGGATAGACCCGGAAGATGGCAACCGGATGATAGTGGCAGACGATGGGGGTGCGCAGGTAAGTTTTGATGCTGGTATTAACTGGAGCACATACCTGAATCAGCCTACTGCACAGATATACCGGGTTTCAACAGATAATTCATTTCCCTATCGCATACTCGGGGCGCAACAGGATAATTCAACATTACGAATAAGGCACAGGACCTATGGAGCCGGCATCACCGATCGTGACTGGGAAGTAACGGCTGGTAGTGAGAGTGGCTACGTTGTAGCAGACCCACTTAACCCTGATATAGTATATGGAGGTAACTATGGCGGCTATTTATCCAGGCTGGACCATAAGACCGGGGAGAACCGGGCTATCAGTGTGTGGCCGGATAATCCGATGGGCGCCGGAGCAGATGTACTGAAATACCGTTTTCAATGGAACTTTCCTATCTTCTTTTCACCGCATGATCCGAAACGGTTGTATGCGGCCGGTAATCATTTATTCGTTACCGAAAATGAAGGGGCAAGCTGGCAACAAATTTCTCCTGACCTGACCACTAACGATAAAACTAAGCAGGGACCCAGTGGCGGCCCCATTACTAAAGACAATACTTCAGTTGAATATTACTGTACCATCTTCACCGCTGCAGAAAGCGGCCTGGAAAAAGATCTGCTATGGACAGGCAGCGATGATGGATTGATCCATGTAAGTAAGGATGGTGGACGCAACTGGGAGAATGTGACTCCGAAAGAT
>JAEUVL010000722.1 GCA_016786965.1 Chitinophagaceae bacterium | reverse complement strand
TCACAGATTCGCCTTCAGTTCGAGCAGAAACCCTTTTATCTTTTGCAGAGACTGTATCAGGGCAAATTTTTCATCACCCCGTTTATTTTTTTTCAAATAGTCTTTGGCACCTTCAATAGTGAATTTTCGGCGGCGCAGCAGATCATAGATCATTTCAAGGTTTTTTATATCCACCGGTCGGAAAAAACGGTCTCCTTTCCTGTTTTTCCGGGGCTGCAAAATATCAAACTCGGTTTCCCAAAAACGGATCAGAGATTGATTTTCCCTAAACATAGCGGCCACTTCGCCAATAGCATAATATTGCTTTTTAAAAAGGATATCATCTTCCGGTATTTGCAGCAGGTCAGTATCCGGCGCTGCTTCTTTGAGTGATTTACGTCCCCGCTTTCCCACCGTCGGTAGAACCGGAGGTTTTGTCAACATGACTGGCCCTTCCTCCATTACCATCTCCTCTTTTTTTGCAGGAACTTCTTCCGGTATTGTTGACGCGGCAGCCTCTTGCTTTACGACCGGCTCCTCAACGGAAGTAAAATCGAAAGTAATTTGCGTAAGCGACTTATTCATAATGATAACGCAAAGGTAACAAAGCCACAACTTGGTATCCGGTTTTTTAAAAAGTGTGGAAAAATAGAAGAAAGAGAGCCTTTGTTGGAATATTCATTCGTAGTTTCTGCCTAATCAAAACTCTGATTGCTTGCAGCCGCTTTTTTTAGCAACAGGTCAAATTGTTCCGGCGTAAGGTCATTATAGAAGAAATAAATGGGGTCAATTTTCTCGCCGTTCTTGTGCACTTCATAGTGGCAATGAGGGCCAGTGCTTTTACCGGTGCTGCCTACCCAACCAATAACTTCGCCTCTTTTTACCACTTGGCCATTTTTAGATTTTACCCTTACCATGTGGCCGTATAATGTTTCATAGCCATAGCCATGGTTAATGATCACATGATTGCCATAGCCATTACCGGTACTGCCGGCAGTGGTCACAGTTCCATCAGCAGTGGCATAAATAGGGGTGCCCTGCGGTGCAGAAAAATCAAGTCCCGCATGAAACTTGGTGGTTTTATACACCGGGTCGATGCGGTAACCAAAGCCGGAAGCGATACGGTTCAGGTCCTTATTACTGACTGGCTGTATAGCGGGTGTGTGCGAGAGCAATTGCTCTTTATTCTTTACCAGTTCTTCCACCTCCTCGTATGATTTCTTTTGTGCAGCGATACGGCTATTGAGATCATTTAGCGTATTTGCTATCGAAGAAACAAGCTGATAATCTTTTATTCGTTCCACCTTAGCTATCTCCAGTTTGTCTTCCAGTTCTTTAGCCCTGGCACTGTCCGGAATGGGATTGGCTTCAAATATTGCCCGGTACACATCGTTATCCCTTTTTTCCAGTTCCCTCATTTGCTGTTGTACCGATCTAAGTTCGTCCTCGAGCTCATTATAATTATCCCGGAGGGCCTTATTTTGCTGCTCCAGGATTTTTTCTTTAGGAGAACCGATGAACTGAAAAGCCACGTATGAAATAAGGGCGGCGGTAACCAGGGCGGCGGCTATAAAACCAAATACCCGGAGCAGCTTTACCCGTAGTGGAGTTTCCAGCTTCTCGTAGCGGAGCGTATTGGCATTATAGTAGTATTTGATCTTCTTCATAGAAGCAAGCCTTAACCCGTTTCAGGCAAAAAATGCGGCCTGAATAATTTACCTTTGCCCCTCTTTGCCGGGGCTGACAAATATAGCCCGTTAAACAGCAAAAATCAACCCATTTTACCGATAAATAACCCGGTAAATAAAATGAGATAAATACTTATGTTTCCAGCAGTTGTACTACTATCAGCGTCTGTTGCATCGCACTCCTGTGCTTCAGTAGTTCTACTGGGCAATAGGGAAAAGCATTGCTGTGGGGCACTATTTACTATTCATTATTCACCCTTCACTACTCACCTTTCACTATTCACTATATGACCAGTTCAGAAATACGCCAGGCTTTCTTGGATTTTTTCAAGTCAAAAGGACATACCGTCGTCCCTTCAGCGCCGATCGTGGTAAAGAACGACCCAACCCTTATGTTTACCAATGCAGGTATGAATCAGTTCAAGGATTATTTCCTTGGCAATAAGCTGCCTCCATACGGACGGGTAGCCGATACCCAAAAATGTCTGCGGGTAAGCGGTAAGCATAATGACCTGGAAGAAGTGGGAGTGGACACCTACCACCATACCATGTTCGAAATGCTGGGCAACTGGAGTTTTGGTGATTACTTTAAAAAAGATGCCATTGACTGGAGTTGGGAGCTGCTGGTTCGCATATATAAAATACCAGAAGACCGCTTATATGCTACAGTTTTTGAAGGGGATGTAAAAGAAGGCATTCCGGCTTCTACCATAGCACTGGCCAAATGGAAAGAATACCTGCCGGATGACCATATAGTATTTGGAAATAAAAAAGATAATTTTTGGGAAATGGGTGATACTGGTCCCTGTGGCCCCTGCAGCGAAATACATGTAGACTGCAGGCCGGATGATGAGAGGGCACAAACACCCGGCCACCTGCTGGTCAATAAAGACCATCCGCAGGTGATAGAGATATGGAATAATGTATTTATTCAATTCAACAGGGTTTGGGACAATAAAAACGCATTTGATGAATGGGTTAAAAATAACCCTACTGCTGAAAAAGAGCAAAGGGCTGAAAAGGTAATTAAGTATACCAAACTTGAAAACTTGCCGTCTACCCATGTGGATACAGGTATGGGATTGGAAAGATTAGTGAGGGTGTTGCAAGGGAAAACATCCAATTACGATACCGATATTTTTAGCGGCACCATTGAAGCCACAGAAAAGATCACCGGCAAAAAATATGATTATAGTGATACCAAAGAGGCTGTTGCTTTCCGGGTGATAGCTGATCATATCCGTGCTATAAGCTTTACGATCGCCGATGGGCAACTGCCGTCAAACACGGGGGCCGGCTATGTTATCCGTCGTATTCTTCGGCGGGCAGTTCGCTATTATTACTCTTACCTGGATTATAAACAGCCACTACTTACACAATTAGTACCCGTTCTGGCAAAACAATTTGAAAATGTGTTTCCGGAATTGCAGCAGCAGGTGGATTTTGTAAGTAAAGTGGTGAAAGAAGAAGAAGAAGCATTTTTGCGAACACTGGAAGCCGGCTTGAAACGGTTTGATAATTATTTTAAAGAGGCGGGCAATTCTGTTGAAACAACTGCAAAAAAGGAAGTGTCGGGTGTTTTCGCTTTTGAATTGAATGATACTTATGGGTTCCCGATCGATCTTACACAACTGATAGCTGCCGAAAAGGGATGGACAGTGGATAAACCGGGCTTCGACGAAGAATTAAAAAAACAAAAAGACCGCAGCCGTGCCGCCGGCACGATTGATGCCGGCGACTGGATCGTTCTGAAGGAAGGCTCCAATAAATTCGTTGGCTATGATTCCCTAGAAGCTAAAGCTTCAGTACTGAAATACAGGAAGGTAAAAGCCAAAGGAAAAGAACTCTACCAGTTAGTTTTAGACACCACACCTTTTTATGCCGAAAGCGGTGGCCAGGTTGGTGACCGCGGCACGTTTATCATTGGCGATTCACCATTCACTATCGTTGATACTAAGAAGGATAACGACCTGATTATTCATTTTGCAGAAAACATTCCTGGTGATCTGTCTGGTGAAGTGCTGGCCAAAGTAGACGCTTCCAAAAGAAAAAAAACTGAACTGCATCACTCCGCCACTCACCTGCTCCATTCTGCATTAAGAAAAGTACTTGGTACACATGTGGCACAAAAAGGATCATTGGTAAATGAGGAGCATTTACGTTTCGACTTTTCCCATTTCTCCAAAGTCACGGATGAGGAAATAGCACAAGTAGAGGCATTGGTAAATGAAAAGATACGGGAGAATGTACCGGTGGTAATTAAGTCAATGCCAAAAGATGAAGCCACCAAACTCGGCGCAATGGCCCTGTTTGGCGAAAAATATGGCGATGTAGTGAGAGTGGTGATTATGGATCCCAGCTATTCAGTAGAGTTATGTGGCGGTACTCATGTGGGTGCCACCGGTGAGCTCGGATTATTCAAATTAACCAGCGAGTCGGCTGTGGCAGCAGGTGTTCGTCGGGTAGAAGCCGTATGCGGGAAACAAGCAGAAGAATATGTGAACGAACAATTCGGTTTGCTGAAAACTCTTCATGAAACCCTGAAGAACCCCAAAGACATTCAAAAAGCGATAGAGAACCTGCAGACAGAAAATGCAGAACTGAAAAAGCATGTTGATTCGATGGAA
>JAEUVL010000684.1 GCA_016786965.1 Chitinophagaceae bacterium | reverse complement strand
GAATATGTAACAGTAAAGCAGGAAATAGAGTTCCTGAAAGAATACATGGAAATACAGAAGATGCGGTTCCCCACCATGTTTTCTTATTCCCTGATGGTGGATGGCGAAATGGAGCCGACTGATGTAATGATCCCTTCTATGATCATTCAACCTTTTATAGAAAATAGTATTGAACATGGTTTTGCAGACATTGACTACCCGGGAGAAATAAGGGTGGATTTCAAACAACTGGACAAAACCGTCAGCATTGAGATCAGGGATAATGGCAAGGGACTATCAGTACCGGGCAGCAAAGCAGGGGAATATATCAGCAGGGCCAGCCAGATCATTAAAGACCGGATATATTTGCTGAATATTAAATTAAAAACAAAAGCAGATTTCAGTATAAATAATGATACCGCCGGAAAAGGCGTAATAGTAATAATAAACCTGCCGCTAATTTATACTAATGAAGATATTAATAATTGATAACGAAAAGGAGGTGCGGGAACTGCTGAAAGACATGATCGCTGCGGTATCAGCAACTGCACACGAAATAGCAGAGGCGGATGGAGTAACCAGTGGCCTGGGTATGATCAATACTTTCCGGCCTGATATTGTATTCCTGGATGTGGAAATGGGAGATGGAACCGGATTTGACCTAATGAGCAAAATACCCCACCCCTCTTTTCAACTGATCTTCACCACGGCACATAATAAATATGCTGTACAGGCATTTAAATGCAGCGCTATTGACTATTTATTAAAGCCGGTTGACATTACCGAACTTGGTAACAGCCTGGAAAAGGCATCAGCTAATCTTTCGAATACTAACCTGGGCAAACAGATGGCCGTGCTGATGCAGCAACTATCCGGGAAGAATATGAGCAACAAGCAGATCGTACTAAAAGATATTGAAGCCAGTTATTTTGTAAAAATTGCTGACATACTCTATTGCGAAGCAGAAGGATCTTATACCAAGTTTTACCTGGCGGATACCAATCCCATCATCATTTCCAAAAACCTGAGCACCTACGAAGAGCTGCTTGGCATATATGGTTTTATTCGCACACACCATTCTTATCTCGTTAACCCGTCAAGGATCAAAATGTATGATAAAACAGATGGAGGCACCCTGATCCTGGATAGTGGGCATACCGTACCTATCTCACACCGGAAAAAGGATTATGTAATGCAGCTGCTGGAAAACAGGTGATGCTTACACCACTTCACCTTCCAGATCGTAATCATACGCTTTGGTAATCTTCACATTGACAAATTCGCCGATGGGTAATTTTTTATCGGAGTGAATGACCACTTCATTATCTACTTCTACGGAATCAAACTCGGTACGGCCGAGGTAGCGGCCGGCTTCTTTTTTATCGATCAGTGTTTTGAATACTTTGCCGATCTTTTCCTGGTTCAGCTCAAAAGAAATTTCCTGCTGCACTTCCATTATTTCCTGTGCCCGGCTTTCCTTTTCCTCCGCCGGCACATCATCCGCCAGGTCATGTGCAGAGGTGCCTTCCTCATGTGAGTAGGTAAATATCCCCACCCTGTCAAAACGCTGCCGCTCCAGGAAGCCTTTGAGTTCTTCCACATCATCTCTCGTTTCACCGGGAAAGCCTGCGATAAGTGTGGTACGCAAACAAATACCCGGCACTTTCTCCCGTATGGCAATAGTGAGTTCTTCCATTTCTTCCCGGGTTATTTGCCGCTTCATGGCTTTCAGCATATTATTGGCGGCATGCTGCAACGGCATATCCAGGTAGTTACAGATATTGTCCCGCTCTCTCATCACATCCAGTATCTCTAAAGGAAATTTAGAAGGATAGGCATAATGCAGACGGATCCATTCCAGTCCTTTTACATCAGCCAGGCGGTTCATTAGATCACCCAGCATTCTTTTTTTATAAATATCCAACCCGTAATAAGTAAGCTCCTGTGCTATGAGCATCACTTCCTTTACTCCTTTTCTTACTAAGCCCTCCGCTTCTTTTACCAGGTCTTCTATTGATTTACTTACATGCTGCCCCCGCATTAATGGAATGGCACAGAAAGAACAGGTACGGTTACAGCCTTCCGATATTTTCATGTACGCATAGTGCTGTGGCGTAGCCAATAACCGTTCGCCCACCAATTCCGTTTTATAATCCGCTTCAAATTGTTTCAGGATCAATGGCAGCTCCATCGTGCCAAAATACGCATCCACTTCCGGTATCTCTGCCTCAAGGTTGTTCTTATATCGTTCACTCAGGCAACCGGTAACATATACCTTATCCAATTTGCCTTTTCTTTTCAGCTCTACCTGGTCGAGTATAGTATTGATACTTTCTTCCTTGGCTTTGTCGATAAACCCGCAGGTGTTCACCACCACGATATTATGATCGAGCTTTTTGTTCTCATGTACCACGTCAATATCATTGGCCAGTAACTGGCCGCTCAGCACTTCGCTGTCCACCATGTTCTTACTGCACCCGAGGGTGATGATGTTGACCTTGTCTCTCTTTAAAGTTCTTGTTTTCATGAAGCGGCAAAGGTAAATTAAGGCAGGCTAACTTCTTAGGATTACTTTAACTTAGGATTGTCCATTTTTGTCACCATGCTGCTGCTTAACAACATTCAGAAACAATTCGGATCTCACCTTGTTTTCAATATTGACAGCCAGTCGTTTATGCCCGGAATTTATTGGATAAAGGGGAAGAATGGCTCCGGCAAATCCACCTTGCTGAAATTACTTGCCGGTATGCTCCCTTTCAAAGGAGATGTGTCGCTGGATAATTGCTCCCCCACCAAACAACCGGTTGAGTATCGCAAAAAGATCAGCTACGCTCCTGCAGAACCGGCCTATCCTTCCTTTCTTACCGGCGATGAACTTACGGCTTTTGTCAGGAAATTAAAATCGGGCACTACGCCACAGACTGAAACGTTGAAAAACATATTAGGCATTGATAACTACACTACTAATCCCACCGGCAGCTATTCCAGCGGCATGTTGAAAAAACTTTCACTTCTCCTGGCATTTACCGGAAACCCTGCCTGGATATTATTGGACGAACCTTTTACTACCCTTGACCAGGCATCTCAACTGGCATTAAAAGAGCTCATCATGAAACAACATAAGGAGGGTACTTCTTTCATCATCACCTCGCATCACGATATTGATACTGCTAATATCCCTTTCACGCAAGTATTCTTATTAGAAAATAAACAATTGAAAATAATAGGGTAAATGAACCCGGTCAGCAACATATTGTCAAGATCAATAACACTTCCCTTCTACCGGCAAAATGCAGGATTGTTGCTTTTTCTTTTTTTTCTGCTCTTTGGCACACAACCCTCTTTATATCATATTCTCACATTTCATTATGCCCTTATCAAAAGCGTACTTACCCTTGACAGCTTTTTTTTCCTGACACTTGGCGTCTGGGCTTTGTATGCTTTTAAAGTGATCGTTTTTATTACCGGCTGCTTAAAAAAAGAGAGTTATGATTTTATTTTCGGAATGAATGAGATCGATGCGGTAAAAAAAATTTGGTACCTGCTTCAAATGATGGTGCTGCTGCTGGCGCCAGCCTTGCTTTATGGGATGGTGGTCATAACTATTGCTGTAAAAGAAAATCTCTGGACGGGGGCCTCAGTGGTACTGCTCTCAATGATTGTTCTGCTCTTCCTGACCACTTACATTATCTATCTTATTTGGGAAAAAGCAAAAGGCTTGCAGGAGATCAGCAAGAGCAAAATAATTTTGCCGGTAATAATCCCGGTCAGCCTCTTTCGCTTTTGCCTGCGTTTTATCTTTCAGCGGCAATTTCTGGCTTTGCTGATAACTAAACTGTTGTCCTTTTCCATAATTTATTTCTTTACCCGTATTGAATCACAATTATTTGAGAACAGGATGCTGTGGCTCATTTTTATAACTGCTTTGATTGGCCATAGTTTCATTATTTACCGTGTCTTTCATTTTATTGAGCAAGACCTGGGTCTTTACAGGAATATGCCTGTAAAAGCTACTTTACTTTTATTTACACTTTTCCTGTTGTATTGCATCTTGTTATTGCCGGAAGCATGGGCATTGCTTGGTGTGGCTATCAACCAGCACAACTGGCAGGATTATGGATGGATGCTGTTAACCGGTCCGAGCTTGCTGTTATTAATAAACAGTCTTTTATATACAGAAGACATGAAGATGGAGGAATTTCTGAAACTGCTCTTTGGTATCTGGATAGTTTTCATTCTGTTCAGCCTGTCAAAAAATCATTGGCTGATCCCTCTTATTTGTATCCTGTTTGGCACCATCATTTTCCTTCTGTCTTATCGCCGGTATGAAAAGAACATGGAAGTGGAAGGAATAGAATGACCTTTGAAAACTGGAAAAGCTAAAAGTATTTTCAACCTTTGCTGCTTACCCTGCGATATGATAATATGAAGAATGGGCTTATATGTTTTTTCATTTTACTCTGTACCTTAAAAGGAATAGGGCAAAAAACAGGCGCTCCCGATCATTTCATCCGGCTATCTGAGGATAATGACGGCATCAATGCCTTATTCAAAGGCCAGGATTGGGGCTACACGAATGGCACCCGGCTGGATTATTTCGGGCCGCGCAAGAAGCGAAGGACCAGGCTGCATCAAAAGATCAGGCTATTTTCCCGGAAGTATGCCACGAATGGCTGGAGCCTGGTGCAACTAATGATCACCCCGCAAAAGACCAGCCCTTTTATACCCGATAAAAATGACTATCCCTACGCCGGTGCATTGATAGGGATGCATACCCGGCACAAATCTGACCCGTTCAGAAAAATAAACCTGCAAACCGAATGGGTGGCTGGAATCTTGGGACCAGCCTCCTTTGCTAAACAAACACAGGTTTTCCTGCACCGCCTCATTGGAGATCCACGTCCTAATGGATGGGATTACCAATTGCCCGCTGATCTTTTGCTGAATTATAATCTGACGTATGAAAAACAAGTGGCCGGGAAAAACAAACTGATACTGGTGACCGGGGCCAATGGTTTTGCCGGTACTATATCAGATGGATTATCTGTGTATACTATTATCCGGTTTCAAAATAATCTAAACTATTTTTCCGGCCTTGCTGGTCAGCTTTTTCCAGTAAACCCGAAAAGATCAGGATTTGCTTTTTCTGCCAGGCCATCTATTGATGCGGTATTGTATAATGCCCTGCTGGATGGAGGCCTGTTTAACAGCCATTCACCATTGCATGATAACAACGCAAAATCAGGATCAGATCTACATAGAAAAAAACTACAAGCCCGGCTGGATATTATGCTGCATTTTTCATTCAGAAAGTTCTCTTTGTCCTTTACCCAAAAATGGTACAGCCCCGATTACAAAAATTACGTTGGGCATAAAGTAGGGAATGTTTCCTTGTGCATGGGATGGTGAGAGGATAGTGAACAGATGATAACTGACAGATGATAGTTCTTAAATCCTAAACAACTCTACTGATTCAACCTCTTTAAAATCGAAAACACGGTAATGTATTAACTTTTACTTCCCTGTAGTAATCCCTGAACTAAGGACACTATCATCT
>JAEUVL010000662.1 GCA_016786965.1 Chitinophagaceae bacterium | reverse complement strand
CCATGAAGCAAAGAATAATAAGATGAAAGCGAAATAGTACTGCGGTTTCTTTTCACCCATTGGTCCCGCATCAATTTCACTTGTTAACATTTCATCATATCCCTTTGTATCAGGTTTCATTACCTTTATTTTAATATAAAGTAAGCCTGTTGAAAAAGTATAGCATTGTAATCTTCGCCCTTCTCTTTTCTATTATAGTACAAGCCCAGCCGGGTATCAGTTCCTTCAGTCCGGCAGCAGGACCGGCAGGTACTACTGTCACCATTACCGGAACTAATTTTAGTACCACCCCTGCTGATAACATTGTATTCTTTGGCGCTGTAAAAGCAGCCGTGTCTGCTGCTACCTCTACGACTTTAACTGTTACCGCCCCATTGGGCGCATCGTATCAGCCCATCAGTGTTACCACTGGCGGCTTGACCGCCTTTTCGCAACGCCCTTTTGTAATGACATTTGCCGGAGGCGGCACCATTACAGCCAGTTCATTTGGTCCGCACATAGATTCCAGCGCCGCACTTAATCCTTATACCATCACCACCTCCGATATAGATGGCGACGGCAACCCCGACCTGCTGACGGCCAACAAAGATTCAAACTCTGTATCCATTTTGGTCAATACCACTGCAGGTGGTGCAGTTTCCTTTGCCTACCGGGTAAATCTCGCCTGCACCTTCAGCCCTTATGCCGTACACACCGCCGATTGGGATAATGATGGCAAACAGGATATTGCCGTCACCACCTTCAATGGATTTTCTTTATTCAGAAATACCAGCACACCGGGCTCTCTTTCCTTTGAACCGCGGGTGGACATTGCCACTAATATACTGGGCTTCATGCGGGATATTACCAGCGGTGATTTTGATGGGGATGGAAAAACGGATATCGCTATATCCGACCAGCAATTCTCCCCGGTAGCTGGTATCATTTCCGTTTATAGAAATACATCCACCCCGGGTTCCATTTCATTTGCACCAAGAACTACCCTTACCTCCAATACCGTCAATGCCAATTCCGGCATCTTCTGTATCAGGGCCTCCGACCTTGATGGCGATGGCAAAACCGATCTTGCTTTTACTTATAATACATCTTTCTACGCTGCCCTTAGAAATACCAGCACTCCCGGCAATCTGATTTTTAACCCTGCATTGGCCGATATGCCGCTTACTCCCG
>JAEUVL010000586.1 GCA_016786965.1 Chitinophagaceae bacterium | reverse complement strand
ATGCTTCAACTGCTGAGAAAAAGATATGGAGCATAGTTAAAAATAAAAAGGACGTATAAAAATTAGGCAGTGCTACTAACTATTGGAGATTTTATCGGACGATTTCACCCCCTGCTGGTGCATTTACCCATTGGCATATTGCTGCTGGCGATATTGCTTCATTTTTTATCCCGAAAAGAACAATATCAGCTAATAAAACCGGCAGTGCGTATCGCTTTGTTTTGGGGTATGTGCAGCGCTATTGCATCAGCAGTCAGCGGGTTTTTATTATCAAAAGCAGCAGAGTATGAAGAGCCAGTATTGTCACGACACCAGTGGCTCGGGATTGCCACCGCAGCCGTAGCCCTTCTGGCCTGGGGTTTACACAAAATAAATAACCGGCATTTGCAATGGGTGCTGCCATTGCTGGTTTTGCTTATCGTCATTACGGGTCACTTGGGCGGCTCCCTCACACACGGTTCAGATTATCTTACCCGATCATTTTCGACCACAACTGGCGATGCAGTGGAAGAAAGGCAAACGCTAATTCCGGATGTACAGCAGGCAGTGGTCTATACCGATATCATTCAGCCAATGCTGCAAGCGAAATGCTATAGTTGCCACGGAACTACCAAACAAAAAGGGAAACTGCGGCTGGATGGTCCAGACTTTATTTTACAGGGTGGGAAAAGCGGAAACACCATCGTGTTAGGAAAAACAGAAGAAAGCGAACTGATCAAAAGAATACAACTGGCACATGATAATAAAAAGCATATGCCACCAAAAGAAAAACCTCAACTTACCAAACATGAAATTGCCTTGCTGCAATGGTGGATCAGCAACGGTGCAGATTTCAAAAAGAAAGTAGCTGACCTGCCTCAGCCGGAAAGAATAAAGCCTGTATTAGCCGCTTTGCAAAATGGAAAGAAAAAAGAAGAGATCGAATTATCCAACATTCCTGAAATGCCGGTGGAGAAAGCAGATGAAGTAGTGATAAATAGGCTAAAAGAGATGGGGGTGTCCATTGTTCCGGTCTCACAAAAAAGTAATTATTTGTCTGCAAATTTTGTAGCTGTGGATTCTATAACCCGGGAAAATATAGAATTGCTGTTGCCGCTAAGTAAACAACTCATCTGGTTAAAATTAGGAAACACCCCGTGTACGGATTCTGCCATCGCAGCCATTGGCAAGCTTACTAATCTTACCCGCCTTTCGTTGGAGAATACAGCCATTACTGACAAAGGGTTGCTACCGATGAAAGAGTTTGATCAATTACAGTACCTAAATGTGTCCGGCACTAAAATAACAGCAAAAGGGCTGAGTCAGTTGACCGGGCTTACTCAACTACGAAACTTATTTATTTATAAAGGGCAGGTGTCGGCTTCCGAATTTGGTATGCTTAGGACTTCGTTCCCAAAGGCTGTCATTGACACGGGCGGCTACCGACTGGCAATGCTGGAAAGTGATACCACTATTGTGAAAGTACCAAAATGAACCAGTGGTATTTTTATATCAAAATTGTGTCCTGATCGGGTGAGATCGTGATAGTAAAGTATCGGTTTTGTACTGCAGAGTAGTAGTTCTTAAATAAGGGTCAATTTACTTTTGGTTAAGTCTAATGATTGCGACTTGTTTAGTGTATACAACAGACATATTATTGCTGTTACTCATCCCCGTAAACTCCGTCTGCCGTTGTTAGATGAACCAATTTTTAAGTCATCACCTGAAATATTCAATTATGGTAATACAGCGTTTTCTGGTCTTTATTGTTACCTGTTGCGGCAGTGTATTTTGCATAGCGCAAAAGCCCAATTTTAAATCGGGCTATCCTAATAATGTAAACCCGATCGGTATTGTAAAAAATATTGATGATTCCACACTGCTGGAAATAGTGCAGCGGCAAACATTCCGTTTCTTCTGGC
>JAEUVL010000538.1 GCA_016786965.1 Chitinophagaceae bacterium | reverse complement strand
GATTTAATGGCGGTGGCCCGAAACGCTACCGGTGCATCAATCAGTTTTTTTTTACTTACACCAGTTCCTTCTGCTGTGATGGAGATGGCTTGCTGCAGGTAGCATAGCTTGATGATGGCCAGCTCCACATGCAGCCGCTTATTACGGGCCGATTTATAATTGATCTCTGCTTCATTCAGAATGTTCAGCGCACTGATGAGCAGGGCAGGGGATACTTTTTTAGCAGTGGAAATGTATTTGTCTTTAAAGCTCTCCACCACTTCCAGCAGCACAGCAGCTTTTTCATCCTGGCAAACAAGCAGGTTGCGGATGAATTCAGCAAAACCATTCAGCACCAGGTCTCCTTCAAATCCTTTGCGGTTAATATCATCATATAATAGCATGGCGCCGGAAAGGTCCTGCTGCTGCATATAGCCCAACAGGTTGAAATAGCAGTCGGCATCCAGTATGTTCAGGTGTTCTAAAGTGTTAGCATAGTTCAGCTCGCCATTCGTAAAGCTCACGATCTTATCGAGTATGCTCAGTGCATCCCTCATACAGCCTTCGCTTTTTTGGGCGATGATCTGAAGGGCGGCTTTCTCTGCTTTTATTTCTTCTTTGGTGCAGATCTCTTCCAGGTGATGTACGGTATCGTTGGTGGTGATACGTTTGAAATCAAATATCTGGCAACGGCTCAGTATCGTAGGAAGTATCTTATGTTTCTCTGTAGTGGCTAAAATGAAGATGGCATATGGTGGTGGCTCTTCCAGTGTTTTCAAGAATGCATTGAAGGCCGAAGAGCTTAACATGTGTACCTCGTCTATCACATACACTTTGTATTTACCGGTTTGAGGTACAAAGCGTACCTGGTCCACCAGGTCACGGATATTGTCCACGGAGTTGTTAGAAGCTCCATCCAATTCAAAATAGTTCATCGAAGCACCGTCATTAAAAGAGGTGCAGCTCTGGCATTTATCGCAGGCCTCGCCGTCCTTTGTCTGGTTTTCGCAGTTGATCGTTTTAGCTAATATCCGGGCACAGGTGGTTTTGCCCACGCCTCTCGGGCCGCAAAAAAGAAAAGCATGCGCCAGTTGCTGGTGTTTGATCGCATTCCTGAGTGTGGTGGTGATATGCGATTGCCCAACGACAGTGTCGAAAGTTTGCGGTCTGTATTTTCTTGCTGAAACGATGAATTTTTCCATACCCACAGCCCCTAAAGGGGAGTAATAAAATCCTTTAAGGGAAGTTGCAAGATAAGAAACCAAAGTCTTGCCCGGCGAAAACCAATTGAGATGTTAATAAATGTTCGAAAGCCCCCTTTAGGGGTTGGGGTTTAATGAAGTATCGGATGCGGTTTAAATTCCTTTGTTCTGTCAAACAAATACCGGTAAGTGGTGAGCAAGCGGCTGCGGTTGCCTGCAATGGCTTCTGCCACATTCACCATTTTAGGATTGAATTCGCCGATCCATTGCATTTCATAATCATCATAAATAGGAGTGCCTACATTGTACACCCCGTTTTCAATGGTCAATCCCTGTACTATCCGGCAGCCTTCTACAATGATATAGCTGTCAACCCCCTTGCCCTGGAACTCGGGCACCACACCAAATACCAA
>JAEUVL010000508.1 GCA_016786965.1 Chitinophagaceae bacterium | reverse complement strand
TGTATGAAACTGGCTGAGTAATATCAGCCAGTTTTGTTTTTACCGAATGTAATTTGGCAGTGGCGAACAAGGAGCGGACTTTAACGAATTGTATTGAAAACTGATTTCTACATTTATATTCTAAAACAACCTTACAGGTTCTCACAATGAAAAATTACATTACCGCCACTATCGTTGCCCTTGCAGCGATTATTTGTTTTTGGGTATTAGGAAATGCCTACAAATACAAATACAAGTCAACAGAAAACATTTCCGTCACCGGCCTTGCAGAAAAAGATTTCGTCAGCGACCAGATCGTCTGGACAGGTAACTACAGCCGGGTTACCATGGATCTCAAAACAGCTTATTCCCAATTAAAGGATGATGAAAGCAAGATCAGGGCTTACCTGAAGGGCAAAGGTGTGCAGGATACGGAGCTGGTATTCTCTGCCGTTTCCATCGACAAATTATTCAACACCCGCTACAGCAGCGATGGAAAGGAACTGGGCACCGATTTCAATGGCTACAGCCTGAAACAAACGGTGACCGTAGATTCCAAAGACATTGAGAAAGTAGAGAAGATATCCCGGGAGGTGACCGAACTGATCGAAAGCGGCATTGAGTTCAATTCTTCCGCACCCTCTTACTACTACACCAAATTATCAGAACTGAAAGTGGACCTGCTGGCTAAGGCCAGCGCCGATGCCAAGTTGCGGGCTGCCACCATTGCCAAAAATTCCGGCGGCGGACTGGGCCGCATCAAGAAAGCGACGATGGGGGTGTTCCAGATCACCGGGCAAAACAGCGATGAGGATTATAGCTATGGAGGTGCTTTTAATACCTCTTCTAAAAACAAGACCGCTTCTATTACGATCAAAATAGATTATGCCGTGAAGTAACAATGACCGTTGAAAATTAAAAGAGCCTGTCCGGTCGGACAGGCTCTTTTGTTATAGTGTTGCATCGTATCAGCGACGGCTGTAATTCGGCGCTTCTTTGGTTATCTCAATATCATGTGCATGGCTTTCTCTCATACCGGCATTGGTTATTTTTACAAACTGTGCCTTTTGCAATTCTTCAATGGTAGCGGCACCACAATAGCCCATACCTGCCCGTAAGCCACCGGTGTATTGGTACACGATCTCTTTCAATGTGCCTTTATACGCTACCCGGCCTTCGATGCCTTCGGGCACAAATTTCTTTACATCGTCTTCCACATCCTGGAAGTAGCGGTCGCTGCTGCCGGTAGCCATCGCTCCCAGCGAACCCATGCCGCGGTATTCTTTGAATTTTCTTCCTTCATAAATAATTGTTTCACCCGGACTTTCTTCTGTGCCGGCAAAAATGCTTCCCATCATCACACAATTGGCACCGGCAGCTAATGCTTTTACCATGTCACCAGTGTAACGGATACCACCATCGGCTATGATTGGAATGTTCTTCGCTTTTAAGACAGAGGCGGCTTCCATGATGGCCGTTAATTGTGGTACCCCTGCTCCTGCCACTATGCGGGTAGTACAAATGGAACCAGGACCAATACCCACTTTCACCGCATCTGCACCGGCTTCGGCCAATGCTTTAGCGCCAGCAGCAGTTCCTACATTGCCTGCTATGACATTGATGCCCTTAAAGTTTTTCTTTACTTCTTTTAATGCAGAAATAACTCCTTTGCTGTGCCCGTGGGCACTGTCTAATGCGATCACATCTGCACCTACCGCCTGTAATGCAGCCACCCTGTCCAGCAGATCTTTAGTGATACCAACACCCGCGCCAACAAGCAGTCGTCCAAATGCATCCTTAACGGCATTGGGGTGACTTTTTAATTTTAATATATCGCTGTAGGTAAATAGCCCGGTGAGTTTTCCCTGTTTATTAATGATGGGTAATTTCTCCACTTTTGTTTTCTTGAAAAGCTGTTCTGCTTTTTTCAGGTCAGTTCCTTCGGGAGCGGTGTAGAGATTATCTTTTGTCATCACCTCACTTACTTTCCTCTTGGGATTATCTTCAAAGCGAAGGTCCCGGTTGGTAAGTATGCCCACCAGTTTTCCGTTTTTATCAATAATGGGGATACCGCCGATCTTATTTTCCCGCATCAAGCGAAGGGCATCACCGATAGTGGCATCGGCCAGCAAGGTAACGGGATCGATGATCAACCCGCTTTCACTTCTTTTTACTTTACGTACCTGTTCGGCCTGCTTGTCGATGGTCATGTTCTTATGCAGAATGCCCAGGCCTCCTTCTCTTGCCAGGGCAGTAGCGAGGGCTGCTTCTGTTACTGTGTCCATAGCGGCAGACAGCAGCGGTACGTTGAGGGTAATGTTTTTGGTAAGACGGCTTTTGATCTCCACATCACGGGGCAATACCTGGCTGTAGCCGGGGGTTAATAACACATCATCAAAGGTGAGACCTTCGCCGAAAAATTTACTGGAAATAGATTTGGAGGGGAAATTTCTTGTTGCCATGTGCAAAGATAAGGGGAACGGGGAAAAGATAATAAATGGCAAATAATAGTTTATGGTGAAGTAAAGTTCGGGATACACTTTTATTTATCATCCTATTTACTGTCATCTTATCAGCGTCACCGTACCCTTCCTGAAAACAGGTTGTTTGGTATCCCGGTGCACATAGCTCAGCATCCACACATACACACCGGTGCTTTGTAATACACCATTGATGCGGCCGTCCCATCTCTCCTGCCAGTTATTGGACTGAAATACTAATTGCCCCCAGCGGTTATATATTTTGAACTGGTAGTTGGTTGCTTTTAGGGCATTGTGCGGACGGAAATAATCATTCAGGCCATCATTATTAGGAGTAAAAGCCGTAGGTACTTCTATGAGGCAGAAATCGAGTACGGTTAATGTCTTCCGGGTGCTGTCGCTGCAGTTGAGGGCGGAATTGGTTGCTACCAATTTCACTGTATAATAAGCTTCTCTGCTTAGGGTTGGGAAAAGGAACGGCGGCGGATCTTTTAGTCCGCTTGTAGCCAGGATGTCATAGTTCCATCTCCAGGTATCTATCAGCCCGGTGCTGGTATTCGTTACTACCAGGCCATCTTCCGGGCAGATCACATTGTCCATTTCAAAAGAAGCCTTGACTTCATTATCTAATACTATAGTGGTGCTGGCTGTATCACTGCATACACCATTCGTTACAGTGAGGTTTACTGTGTTGGTGCTGGTGGCGGGCCAGATGACGGTATGAGTTTGTGTGGTGATGGGTGGTGTGGCGCCATTAAATATCCAGGTCCATTTATTTACATCATGGGCGCCATTATGAGAAAAAGTAAGTGTGTCACGCTGGCAACCAAATTTACCAGTATAGCTGAATTCAGCATTTACCGTATCTGCTGTTACGAACTGCCGTATATGCGTGGGTGATTCCTGTCCGCATTCATCGATCACCACGGTGCCATCATCACCGGCTTTTAATGTAAGATCATAGGTGCCTTTTACATAGATGGGGGAGGCAAATTTTACAACGATATAATCTGTTTTATTATTTACACAATTACCGGCAGCGCTTACTACTGTAACGGGTGATGGTCCGGAAACGGAAAAATCGCTTCCATTAGGGGCAATAGTATTGCAGGTTATTTTTTTAGGGAAATACACTTTCACAGAGTCTGGTGCGCAACCGGGCTTGCCCACACTGTCGGCAAAGATGGGTTGCGGAATGGCATAATAAAAGGAGACCCGCTGCCCTGCTGGAATAACATTCCCGCAATTATCAATTAAAGTATTGCCATCGCTGCCATTGTTGATGATAAGATCATATGTGCCATTGGGGAGAGGCGATGCGAGGGTGATGGTTATTTCATCAAAATCAAAAGCAAATGCACAGGAGTCTGGCACGGCGGATACTACAGTGGTCACAGCTGGCGAAATGCTGAATTCTGTTCCACCGGCGGTAAGTGACGGGCACCTCACTTTCTTATTAAGCTTAAGTGTAAGGGTCTGGCCGTCGCAATCGGGCTTTACTGTACCCAGGCCGGGAATTTTCGGATCAGTGATAACAGCAGTACCGCCTGCAAAGGAAAGAGTGTAGCCACTTTGAGAATCGGTAAAATGGCTGATCATTAAAATGTATTCATGTCCCACGATCAGGTCTGGCCAAAGAGCAAAAGTGGGGGCATTATCCGCCGGTACCGATGCGCATTGGATACCATTAAAACCGGTGGAGGAAGCTCCGGTTGGCCCATAGGTACCGGCCCAGTTGCCGGTAACTACCAATGAATTATTAGTAAAAACCTCGTTGGGATCACGGCCGGTAATATCATACAGTTGCCAGTCGTAATCTTCATTGGCCGCCAGGGGGGTGATCAGAAAAGCCAGTTTGCCCGACACATAACACGTAAACCGATAGAAGAACGGATTTTTATTTTGATAGCTGGCGCCACCAGAACCGCCAGAACAACCGGGTACAAAAATGTCGTTAGTGGCACAGATAGGTACATTGCTTTGTGTAAAAATGGTGGTGCCGCATACCGGAAAAGCAGTGGAAGGTGTTTGGCCAAGGGTGGTGCAGGGCTGTGCAATTACATTTATGCAACAAAAGACCAGTAAGGCAATAAAAAGAACAGTGCTGATTTTTACCAAATATTTCATGGAGTGATAAGGGTGGTCTTTGTTTTTCTTTATTGACAACAGTTGCAGCAAATATGTTGCCTGAAAGGCATCAGGCAAGCTGATACTGCTTGCCCGGTAAAGATAGCACCACATTTTGTAATTCTAAACTAAGTATGGCAGCTGCCACAGCACTGCTGGTGAGGCCGCTCCGGGCATTTATTTCATCAATGTGCACGGCTTCTTTTTCCTGCAGGATGTCTGCAATCACCTTCTCATCCGGTCCCAATTCTATGAACAATTTTTTTTGCCTTCCGCCAACTTTCTTCTTTTGCTGTTGCCAGCCCATGATCTCTGCTAGTTGCTCACCATCGGTAAGCAGCATGGCTTTGTTGTTTTTGATAAGGTAATTGCAGCCGGCACTCTTTGTATCAGTAACCTTACCGGGTATGGCAAATACATCTTTATTGTAATTGTTGGCGAGTTCGGCGGTGATCATGCTACCTCCTTTTATGCCGGTCTCAATTACGATGGTAGCATCGCACATACCGGCCACAATGCGGTTGCGGGCAGGAAAATTATGCCTGTCAGGTTTGGAATGACTACCGAATTCAGTGAGCAGGCCACCATTATTCGTCACCATGTCTTTGGCCAGGCCGGCATGTTCCGGCGGATAAATTTGATTGAGCCCATGCGCCAGTACCCCCACAGTGGGCAGATTATTTTTAAGGGCGGCTTTATGTGCCAGACCATCCACACCATAAGCCAGGCCGCTTACCACTGTTACCTGTTGTTCGGCAAGGTCCTTTACCAGTTTGTCGGTTACTTGCCTGGCATATTCTGTATGGTTACGGCTGCCAATGATGGCGACCAGTTTTTGTGTATTCAGATCGGCTGTTCCTTTATAGAATAAAAGAGTAGGCGGATCAAAGCAATTCAGCAGCCTTTTGGGATAGGCATCATCTGTAATAAACAGCGGGGTGATATTATATTTCTCGATGAATTTTATTTCCTCTTCAGCCCGGTAAAAGCCATCGAATTTTTTGATCGACTCGGCCCTTACAGGACCAATACCTTCAATTTTTTCGAGAAAGGATTTCTTAGCATGAAAGATCTCCTCTGGTTCACAATACTGCAATAATAATTTAGCCTGTACTGGGCCGATATTGGGCACAAGGGTAAGGGACAATTGATACAAAAGGGCGTCGGATAACATATGATACAACTGTAGGGTACTCTGTAAATTGGCAGGCAATTTACGGGTTGTCTGTTATCTTTTTGCCAGTGAAGGTTATCTTTTATTTAGTTGCTGGTCACTTTCATTTCTGTTCTCCTGTTCTGCGCCCTGCCGCTTTCTGTTTTATTATCAGCAATGGGTTTTGTTTCGCCATATCCTTTGGCGATTAATCTTGCTGCTGCAATATTCTTGCTTACCAGGTAGCTTACCACTGCTTTCGCCCTGTTGTTGCTGAGTGCCAGGTTATCGGAGGGCTTGCCTGCATTATCCGTGTGGCCGCTGATCTCGATTTTGATAGTGGGATTTTCTGTAAGCAGTTGCACCAGCTTATCCAGTTCAGTTTGTGAGGAAGGATTGATATCAAATTTATTTACTTCAAAGAAAATATTCTTCAGCACCACGCTGGCATTCTTTTCTATCGGTGAAAGAGAAATATTCTTTTCATAGACAGAATCGGCAGTGCGGCCTGTCATCAGAAAATTATCTGAATAAAAAAGATAACCCTT
>JAEUVL010000486.1 GCA_016786965.1 Chitinophagaceae bacterium | reverse complement strand
ATGTACCGCCGGATAGCCCTGATGTATCGGTATTCCCTGAATGACCAGGTCAATAACGCATCACCGGGCAAGCCAGGGTGTTTTTCTTGCCGGTACGTAACACCACACCGATTGAATAATTCAGGTAATGATCATTCTTTTTGGGATTGACAGCCTGGCTGAATCCATCCAGGTAGTCAGTATAGGCAAGACGGTAAGAGGTTTCGGCATTCAGGCCAAAACGTTGTGAGAAGAAATATTTCACACCCACACCTACTGGTATCACCGGCAATACTTTCGGGAGAGCATGGGCAGTGTCGTCCGCAAGACCTGCCCATACCTCCGAAGTTTCGGGATCGAAATAAGTGGTGTTGATGCGGCTGGCATCAGGCTTGATCTTCAGGAATGAAAAACCGCCTCCTGCAAACACATAGGGCGAAAATCCCTTATCGGCATAATTGCGGCCCAGTACATTCCAAACAAATTGTACTGACAATTCGGTGACGGGTGTTGTAAAACTCAAAGCCCGCATTTTGCGGTACTCAGGATCATCATACACCGCCTCATCACCGGAGAGTTTTCCCCGCAGCAGGTTGAGCCGAACGGAAAAAGATGGTGAAAAAAAGCGGCTGGCATGAAGTCCGATAGAGAATTTCTGTGTTTCAAAGGAGCCAAGTCGTTTGGGGGTCAGATCACCCTGGTACACAAGGAAGCCAAGGTTTAACCCAAATTCATACTTCGGATCATTCTGCTGGGCATAAGCCACATTGATCACTGTTGAAATAGTAAATACTGTACATGCTGTTGCGAATCGCTTCATCGGACTTTTTTTTAATGATGATAAAATCTCCGGGCAGAAGCGACATGGCCGTGCCTGCTATACAGGCAATAAAAGAATGGTGAAACAGGAAAGCGAATTACCTGACAAACGTAAAAAACGTTGTTTCATTTTTTGAAGTATGTTAAAGAAATGCTGGAATGATATTTGATTGAATAATGACGGTACGTCATTAAACCTTTTTCCATTCAGTGATGAAGCTGGCATAGCTGTCGCTGACAGGCAGTTCTGTACCGGATACCAGTTTGGCTTTCCGGTTCAGCACAGACATTACTTTATCTGTAGCTACAATATAGCTGCGATGAATGCGCCTGAATTGCTCTTGGGGAATCTTCTCCAGCACTTTTTTCATGGTCATCAGCGTCATTAAAGATTTGTCTGTGGTAAAATGTATGCGGATATAATCTTCCAGGCTTTCTATGTATTCAATATCGGCCAGCGGCACTTTAACCATGCGGTACTCAGAATACACGAACAGGTTTTCAGAACCCGTTGTTCGGGGTTTCATTTTATATTCATAATACTCGGTAGCCTTAACCACTGCTTTGGTAAAGCGGTCGAAGCTGATCGGCTTTAACAAATAATCAACTGCATTAAGGTCAAATCCATCCACTGCAAATTGTTTATGCGCCGTTGTAAAAATGATCATTGGTTTCTCCGTTAGCGAACGCACCAGGTCAAGCCCGGTGATATCGGGCATATTAATATCAATAAATAAAAGATCAACCGGGTTTTTCCGGAGGTACTCACTCCCGGTGATGGCATCATCAAATGTATGCACCAATTGCAGTTCCGGGCAGCGGGAACTGTATTCCTTTAACAAGGCAAGGGCCAGTGGCTCATCATCTATAGCAATACATTTCAATATCATATTCATATAAAGTTAAGCCTGCAGTGTCAGCTGCACGGTGAAGAGACCATTCTCTGTATTAATATCAAGAAAATGTTTATCCGGATACAAATGCTCCAATCGTTTGCGGGCATTGGGAATACCTATCCCGGTTCGTTCTGTATTTCTCCGGCCATCAAATAACCGGTTCTGGCAAAAGAAAGTAATGTTATAAGCGTCGGCTGTCAGTCTTATGGTAATAACAGATGGCTCATGACTGCTTACACCATATTTAAATACGTTCTCCGTAAATGTCATCAGTATCAGAGGTGCAATCTTCTTATCAATTGTGGTTCCGGTAATGGAAAGTTGTACCTGCATTTTATCACCCAGTCTCATTCGTTGCAGGTCGATATAATCCTGCATACAGTTGATCTCGCTGTCAAGCGGTACATAATCCGACTGTATCTCATCCGTTACATAACGCATGATGTTTGACAGCTTCATGATACTTGGGGCCGTATTCTCATTTTTCGTAACGGCCAGCGAATAGATATTATTCAGTGTATTGAACAGAAAATGAGGATTTACCTGTGATTTGAGAAAAGAAAGTTCTGCCTGTGCCTTTTCTGCTTCCGCCTGCAACATACGCTGCTCTGTATTACGCCATCTTCTTGCCACGGGTATGGCAGTACTTAGAGACCATATTGTAACGAACATAATGATGCTGTTTATATCAAGCCGGGTATGCGGGGGGCGCATAAACATTTCAGGAGGCGGGCCGGGCATAGGTCTCTTTACTGCCGGCATGCCCTGCTTTGAAGGTGGCGGACTCAATGACATCAGCCTGTCAAACGGCTGTATAAAATAAACAG
>JAEUVL010000478.1 GCA_016786965.1 Chitinophagaceae bacterium | reverse complement strand
TTGCAAAAGATACGAGCGGGGAACTTTTCCGTACTCCCAGGGCACTGCACGGGCCCCAATGAACAAATCAGTAATTCCATCGCCATTAAAATCAGCAGCAGTAATACAGGATGCTGTTAAGAATAATGAATCGAAAGCATTATCCTTTTTCGTTAATAGCCCCTTGCCGTCATTCAGGTACACCCTGGGTGTGTTATGAATTTCGGGCCCGAAGAATTCATTTCCACCACTGGCCACCACGAGGTCAATATTACTATCGTTATTTACATCTGTCCATATGGCATCGGTGTTCTCATAGCTACTGTCACTCTCCAATATGGGTTGTACAGTTCTTGTAAATTTCCCGGAAGCCTGTTGAATAAAGATGGCGGATTTACTGTTCCTGGCACCGCCGATGAATATATCTTCCAGGTTATCATGATTAATATCAGCCACAGCAATACAGGGAGATTCTGTAGAAACCATATGAGGGATCAGTGGCTCCCGGTCAAACTCTACGAATTTATTTTCCGTGTGTATATAATTCAATCCTGTTTCTGCTGTAATATCGGCGGCTGGATTGGTTGTATTCTTATAAAAAGATCTTAGTGCAGCATAATCAAATAAAGGGGCTCCTTTTGAATAGCTAACAACCTGTTTCCTTTTTGTTGTATCAAAACGGATAGGCTGGTAAGTATTATCCGGCCATATTAAAAAGGCGGAGTCCACTTTTGTATCCTTTAAACCAATCAATAGCGGCACTTCCATACTGGAGATGAACCCCCTCGCTGCATATTTTTCATAGGTACGTATCTCGTTACCCGAATACAGAACCACCTTTGCTCCAACAGCATTTATATTTTGCGGGCTTCCCTTTAGCACCAGCTCTGCAGACACCACCTCATTTGCAACAGCTGTTTTATTCTCATATACCAGTGCGGCTGCATCAATATTATTGACCACTATATCCAGATCACCATCATTATCAAGATCGGCAGTGGCGGCACCGTTTGAAAAAGTGAGCTGACTACCGGCTATTGCTGCTTCTTTATCTGAAAAAGAAAGATTGCCATTATTCCTGTAAAACTTATTAGGCAACTTGATTTCCGGAAATTTATTGATCAGCGCCATGTTCTTCCCCTCCATGGTATTGGTAGTGATGCGCTGCTGTATCTCTGTATTTGAAATGAAGTTGATATAATCAATATCATTCATTCGCTTGGGTATGCCATTGGAAATAAAAAGATCTTTTAGCCCGTCATTATCAAAATCCATCCATAACGGCGCCCAGCTCCAGTCGGTGGCGGCTATGCCACTGTAAAGCCCTGTTTCGCTGAATAACCCATTCCTTCGGTTGTACTGTAAATTGTTGCGGGTGTACTGGTGGCTATATCCTACGCTGATCTTATAGTTGAATATATCATACGCATCTTCTCCTAACGACCTTTTTAAAATGTAAGGATCTGCTGGCAGCATGTCCATGGATATGATCTCCGGCCAGGCATCATTATTTACATCAGCCACATCCACTCCCATGGAAAACTGGCTGGTATGCATCAGTTGCTGCCTCCCTTCCTCTTTGAAACTACCATTCCCCTGGTTGATGTACAGGTAATCATCTTCATGAAAATCATTGCCTATATAAACATCTGGATAACCATCCAGGTTAATATCTGCTATCGCAATGCCCAGGCCATAGCCTATCGCTGTACTGTTAATACCTGACTCTTTTGTCACATCTGTAAAATGCCCGTTATCATTTCTGTAAAAACGGTCGCCCGACAAAGGATGATAGGTACCTGTAAATTCTTTGCGTGGTTTGAATGTTCCATTCTGATGCACAGAATGGTTAAGTAAAAACATATCCAGGTCTCCATCCAGGTCATAGTCAAAAAAGGCTGACTGGGTGCTGAATCCGGAGAAATTCAATCCATACTTCTCGGCTTCGTCGGCAAATGAAGGTATGCCCTCTTTTCCAACCCCTTTATTTATCAGCAACAAGTTCTTGCTGCGCAATGTCTCATACTCACCTACCCGGCAAACATAAATATCCAGCCAGCCATCATTATTTATATCCACAACAGAAATACCGGTCGTCCAGCCACCATCTGCCGGGATAGCACTTACTGCAGTTACATCGCCAAATTGCAAGTGGCCTTTGTTCAGGTATAATTTGTTGTTGCTTTGATTAGAACCAAAGAACAGATCAACCAGCCCGTCGTTATTAAAATCACCGGCCCCCACCCCGCTTCCGTTATAGAAATAGATGTACTTGAAAAGATTAAACTCCTTATTGTAAACAAGATTATTACTGAAGTCGATACCAGTACGTTTACTGTCCAGCACTTCAAATAATACCGGCTCCTTGTCTGCCTTTTTATTATTACAGGATAAAGCTGTTACCGTAATTGCAATGCAGCAAAGCATCCTTATAGCCAAAGCAGGCTTGAAATAATTTTTTATTTGTTTGTCTTTATTCCGCATTGATTCATTGCATTTCGAATATACCTATTTCTTTATCCTGTAGACGACTGGTTTATCATTGTTGACCAGGGCCACCAGGTACTGCCCGCCCACCACTTTCATATCCTTCACCTCCCCCCTTATCAATATCCCCGACTCCCGGGGCCCCGCATATCGCCAACGACCGGATCCTCCGTTCAACAGCACATGTCCGTAGCTCCCGTCCAGCCGACCAAACTGCGGCGGAAAATTGAACAGGTTGCCACCCAGCACCACATCCACCTGCCTGTCTCCGTTCATATCCCTCAGCTCCACCGCATTCACACTCGATAACTGCACCCACAACGGTAATGCCTCTACCCGGAAGCCTCCCTTCCCATCATTCAGCGCCAGCACCGACTTACAATAGTTGAACAATCGCTTACCCGAACGCTTTATCAGGTCTTTACTGAACAGCTCCTGCACACTCTTTGTCGCATACTGGCTGTGCTTCAGGTTCTCCTTCTTCAGTGCCGGGAACTGGTCCGTTATCTCCCGTTTCAAAAACACCGGCATATCTCTTTTATCCACCGTTCTCGTCAGAAACTGGTCCGTCGTTCCACTCCCGTCAAAATCATTCACCCACAACCTCACCGGCCTCTCCCTGTCGGGCCTTAAGTAAAAATTCTCCCCTATGTTACCGATCACCAGGTCCGTCTTCCCGTCCCCGTTCACATCTCCCGCCTCTATCGTTTGCCACCAGCCATACAGCTCTTCCAGGCCCGTGCCCTTTTGCTCTTCCAGCTTACCCGTCTTTTTGTTATAACTATATATCCTCGTCGTCATCCACTCTCCGGTAATGATCAGTTCCTTTTCTTTATCTCCCAGCACATCTGCCCATACCGCACCCGTTATCATTCCCGCCGTTGACAGCTCACTGTTCAGCCCCGCGGTCACATCGGTAAAGTGGCCATTGCCATCATTGTTATAAATATAACTCTGCGGCAGCACCCCGTAATTATAAGGTACACTCCGGCTACCCACATACAAATCCTCATCCCCGTCACCATCATAATCATAGTTCACTGCCACCGCTATGTTCATGTCATTATTGGGGAACCCTTTATAGTCTATCGTGAAGTTCCCTTTCCCGTCGTTCTTATACAGCCGGTGCTGGGCTTCCCGCACTCCCTTTTCCATATTATTACCCCCCGCCCCTATATACAGGTCTGGGTCCCTGTCCCTGTCTGCATCAAAGAACAGTACCGCCACATCTTCCATATCCGCATACAGTTTAAATACCGCCTGCTCCTGCTTTACAAAACCCCCGGCCGTTT
>JAEUVL010000620.1 GCA_016786965.1 Chitinophagaceae bacterium | reverse complement strand
GACCACCAGCACAGAAAAACCCTTCCCTTTCAGCAGCGTAAGCATCAGTTCCACCCGGCGCAGCGAAATGATGCCGTACAGGATACCATTCCACGCAAAGGAGAAGAGCAGCAACAGGTCAAACCACTTCGGTGCCGATCGCACATGGATAAGATGAAACATATCCGTGATGATATAAAACGAATTAGGAATGAACAACAGCCACACCGCCAGTGCCACCGCCAGTTTCGCTTTGTTCTCTATGAAGGAAACATTCTTCATCATACCGCCTGTGATCCAATAGGGGATAAAAGCCAGGAACAAATTCCACGGCAGAAAGATATATTCTATGCTGCTGGTAACGATCATCCTCCCCAGCAGCAGCACACCGCTGAATACCGATGATAATAACAACCACTCATGCACCGTGGCTGATGCAGAAAAAGAATAAGGCCGGAAATATTTACTATTGATCATATGAACAGTTTAGGAATGAAAATGATGAGCCCCGCTGCAGCCGCCGCCAGGGCAGATAGCAGCACTGCGGCCGCAGACAGGTCTTTGATATACTTTATCTGCGGATGCTGTGCCGTCGAAATAAAGTCCATTATTTTTTCAATCACAGTATTGAACAATTCAGCCGTCCACACTATACCAACAGCCACAGCCAGTACGGCTGCTTCGGCAGCAGAAACAGGCAGTACAATGGCCAGGATGATAACGATCACCGTTCCCGCCAGGTGCAGCCAGGCATTATGCTCTGCCCCAAAAAAAGTTTTAATGCCAGCAGCAGCAAACCGGAAACTTTTTCTTCTTGCATGAAAGGAAAAGGAAGACTCTTTTTTCATACACCATTATTTTCATGGGTTAATACCAACTCTTCCGCAGGAGCAAATTTCTTTTCGGATATAAATAAACTCACCCAGCCCGCAAGGGTGGCCGCCAGCGGAAATAAAAGAAACCCGCCCGATTGCCACACATTGTCCCAGGCATCAAAAACCTCTATCATCTGGAAAGCAAATGCCACTGATGCCGGTACGGCAAAGGTGAGCAGCAGCATACGGTAATGATGAATGGCGGTGATGCTCACCGTACACCAGCTCAACAGACTGAACAACGCCCAGGCAAACCAGCCAAAGAAGAACGCATAGAAGAGGGACAGCACATAAAGCAGCGGCAAGAAAAGCGCCGGTAAAGTAATGAGTGCATAAAGCCCCACCGCCCTGATATAAATAACAAAATTAGTTTCCATAAAAGAT
>JAEUVL010000424.1 GCA_016786965.1 Chitinophagaceae bacterium | reverse complement strand
AGTAAGGAGGTGTGTATCAGCATCATACACAATACCTGCGGCACGCCGGCGTTTACAAAACGTCATTATCTTCAGCCAGCCACCAAACCATCTTTATGCATCCAGCCATAAAAGTCATTGTCTTCTGCCTGCTGCTGGCATACAACAGCAGCGCACAAGTAAAAACAAAAGAGAGCTATGCTATTGCTTCGCTCACGGCTGATGATCATAAGGACCTGGCCTTTTTAAAAAAGATAGTGGCTGATAAAAAAGTGGTGCTGCTGGGAGAAAGCTCTCACGGTATCGGCGATTATTATTCGCTGAAAGTAAGGCTGATCAAATACCTCCACAAGGAATGTGGTTTTGAAGTACTGGCATTGGAAAGTGGCATTGCTGATATTTTTTTAGAATACCAGAAAGTGGACACCATCAGCCCGGCCAGCCTGAGAAATAATACCGTGTATGGCAATTTTCAATGTGCGGAGATAATGCCCTTGTTTGATTACATCAAGCAAACAGCAGCGGACAGTAAACCCCTGGTGTATAGTGGGTTTGATTCACAAAATTTTTCTGCTTCGCTGAACCTTACCCGCCGTATCCTCACCGGCATATCTGCCACCACCGGCGACAGCCTAATGAACTGCATTACGAAGTATTATAGAATTCCTTCACTGCTATGGGAGCAGGACCGGTCACCGTTATTTATACTGGCTGATAGTATCAGGTCGGCGGCCTCTATGGCACTGAGGATGATACAACAGCATAAGGATTCCATTTTGACCCGGTATCATTTATCCGCATTGGGTTTTCGTTTCCTTGAAAAAGCATTGGAAAACCACCGGGATGCCGTATCGCTGGATTGGAACAGGGAAGACCCTGTTTCCCGGAGAGACAGCCTGATGGCGGCCAACCTGTTCTGGCTGATGAACGAGGTGTATCCGAATAAAAAAGTGATCGTATGGGCACACAACGGCCATATCGATCGCACCAGTGCCATTGGCAATCCTTACAAATGGATGGGCCATTATATCAGTGAAAGATTCGGAGCAAAGAGTTTTCATATTGGCTTATTTGCGAAAACAGGCGAAACCTACGAGTGGTGGACAAAGACCAATAAGTCATTTAATAATGATAAGCCGGACGATGTGGAAAATCTGTCCGCTATTTCTCCCATCACCTTTCTGCTGATGAATAGCCGTAGTAAAACATAGAGCTGGATGAACAAGCCACTGTATGGCTATGAAGTGGAAAGCGGTGGCCGGATACAGTTTATTCCATACAAGCG
>JAEUVL010000406.1 GCA_016786965.1 Chitinophagaceae bacterium | reverse complement strand
GGCAAAGAACTGGGAGAGCTTAAATCTGATGATAATGACGTAAAGAAAGCAAAAAATAACTTATATGGTCTGATGTCGCAAAACGAAGCACTGGAAACCACCAACCAGGAATTCCTTGAAGGATTTGGAGACTATGTAAATGCTGAAATCAAAAAAGCGGATGCTGCCAACACTCCACCCACGGCTTACCGTGCAAATGTGGTAAAAGACAATTACGAAGATTTCAATGATAAATTTTATGGCAATAATAATGTAATGGTAAGTAATAAGTCTGCCCTGCATGGCACCCACGTTTCGGGTATCATTGCGGCTTCCCGCAAAAACGGGGTGGGTATGGATGGTATTGCTGATAATGTTCGCATTATGAGCCTGCGTGCTGTACCGGACGGAGACGAGCATGACAAAGACATTGCCTTGGCTATCCGGTATGCAGTAGACAATGGTGCCCTGGTGATCAACATGAGCTTTGGTAAATCATTCTCCCCTGAAAAAAAATGGGTGGATGAAGCGGTAAAATATGCTGAAAGCAAAGGAGTATTACTGGTACATGCCGCTGGTAATGATGCCAAGAACCTGGATACGACCTTCAATTATCCTTCTCCCCAGTTACTGGATGGCACCAGGCCCAATAATTGGATTACAGTAGGTGCGAGCGGAGATCCTAAAGGTGGCGGATTGACTGCCAGTTTCTCCAACTATGGCAAAAAAGAAGTAGATGTTTTTGCACCTGGTGTGAAAATATATGCAACAGTGCCTGGTGGTAATGTTTACCGCGACCTCCAGGGAACCAGCATGGCCTCGCCCGTGGTGGCTGGTCTTGCAGCGTTCCTCCTGGAATACTATCCAAACCTTAGTGCCCGCCAGGTTAAGATGATCATTGAAAAGTCTGCACAGAAACCCTCTGTGGATGTAAAGAATCCCGGTGATGATGAAATGGTTCCGCTTAGTGAGCTTAGTCGCTCCGGTGGTATCATCAATGCATATGAAGCTATCAAACTGGCTTCAACTATTAAAGGTGAAAGAAAGCCTGCACCGATAAAACCAAAAACCACAGTAGCTCCGAAGAAAAACGGATAGGCTGTAAAACTCATATTAATAACCCCGGCAAGAATATCAAAAGTTGCCGGGGTTTGTTTTTAAGTTTGTACAATAAATACCGAACTTTCCTGTATAATAATCAAAAACAAAACCAATGCCCCGCCCCGACCTTTCAAGAGTTCCGGAATATTATCACCGGTACATTGCTCAAATTCAAGGAAACGATTTGATG
>JAEUVL010000396.1 GCA_016786965.1 Chitinophagaceae bacterium | reverse complement strand
CCACCTTGAGTCCGTTGTTTTTCTTCTTCTGATGCATCCTTACGCTGGCGGGCACCTTTTACAGTGTTGCTGCCAAATCTCCAGGTAAGGCTGGTGCGTAACTGGCGGCTTTCCCAGTTACCGCTGGCAATTGTTTTTTGTCCGGCAAAGTTGCTCTCTCCTCTCCATTTCATAGAGAAGAAAATATCTGATACTGATACTTTGAAATTTCCTTTTCCTTTGAAAATTGATTTCTGCATACCTGCGTCCAGCGTCCACATCGATTTACTTTCAAATGTACCCTGCCAGATAGATGGTGAGTTATACCAGCCGCTTGCTTCCGCCGTCCAGTCTTTCTTTTTACCAAACTTAATACTTTGCTGCATATAGATATTGAACGAAGCAACATCCAGATCAATGGTCCTGTTACCTCCGCCAAAATCTGCCTTATAGCGGGAATAGTTAGCGCTAAAGTTAACAAAGGCCATATAGCTTTTATACATGAATGGGTAGCTGATGTTCATGGCTATCACATTCTGTGTAGCCAGGTTCTTTTTGGTAATAAAGCTTTTTGATTTTTCTGCCGTATCCACCAGTTGGGTAAATACATCTGCCACATGGCTGAAGCTTAAGGAGGTATTCAGCTTATACTTATAGGTATTCGTCAGGGTAACCACATTGGTATACTGTGGACGAAGAGAGGTATTTCCTTTCTGGAAAGTGTATTCATCCAGCTTGAATTCAAAAGGATTCAGGTCCTGGTACGCCGGACGGTCAATGCGGCGGCTGTAAGAAAGGCCCCACTGGTTCATTGGGTTTTTATTGAATGTAATAGCTGCACTCGGAAAGAAATCGGTATACTTTCTTTCAAAGGTCAGTTTACTTCCTTTATTAACAGACCCATCACCATTCAATCCATATGAGTCGCCGGTGGAAGAGGTATTCTCCATCCTTACACCCGCTTGTATCATTACCGTCTTAAACTGGCGGTTATAATTTACATACAATGCATTAATATTTTCTTTATAGTCAAACTGGTTACTGCGGGGAATATCCAGTTGTTTTACTTCCGGGCTCAGTTGTGATACATTGAAACGCTGGAAATTATTATCGGTTGAGATCACGGATGTTTTTGCACCTAACCCCAGTTTTCCCTTTTTGAAATTCTGCTCATAATCCGCCTTGAAAGTGTAGATATTAATATCCGTAGGCGAAATAAACCGATAGATGAACTGGTTTTGCAGCGTAGTTCCAGTAGGATCATAATAATAATTTGGCTGCAGCTGGTTCGCATCTATGCGAAACAGGCCATAGTCTGCATCTATATTCAGTTCGTGGCCTGATGTGTCAGCAAATTTGTAGTTCAGGTTAAAATTGAGGTTATCCCTTTCCATCTTGTTCCGGTTGTTAGCTTCCAGTATCCTGTCCACCACACCAGTTGGTTTGTAACTGATAGGTGTTCTGCTATCGCTGTTGAAGCTGTTTTCCGTAATATTTCCATTGATCAAAAGTCCAACAGTGTGCTTGCGGTTGATGAAATAGTCCACTCCAGCTTTAAACCCATGGCTTTTATTCAGCATCAGCATTCTTGTGCGCTGATCGAAAACGGTGTCCAGTTGTTCCCGGTAAAGATTAAAACGGTTATCATTTTTGGAATCGTTATAATTATAATTACCAAAAACATTAAGCCCTTTATTTCTGTGGTTGATAGAGAAACCGCCGTTGTATTTAGGATACACACCAATATTATATCCGGCATTCACTGAACCATTCGTTCCAAATGCTTTATTTTTCTTTAAGCGGATATTGATGATACCGGCATTACCGGCAGCATCATACTTGGCAGAAGGGTTGGTAATGATCTCTATGGCCTCAATTTGTGCGGCCTGTATTGATTTCAGGTAATTGGTAAGATCTGAACCCGACAGCGGAGTTGGTTTTCCATCAATATATATCTGCACCCCGTTTTTCCCCGCCAGGCTTATATTCTCATCTTTGTCCAGCAATACACTCGGGGCTTTGCGCAGCAATTCAAGGGCGTCGTTGCCAGTGGCATTGATGGTGCCTTCCACATTCAGGATGGTCTTGTCTGCCTTCACTTCTATCATAGGCTTTTTGGCGGTGATAGTCACACCTGCCAGATCGCCGGTGCCTTTACTCATCGTTATATCGCCAAGACTCATATCACCTGAGCCTGAAAGATCAAATACTTTGGAATACACCGTAGCCAGACCTACATGCGATACACTTACCAGGTAACTGCCGGGTTTACCGGAAGAAATAGCAAAACGGCCATTCTCACCTGTTACCGCCAGCTTTACTACTGAAGAATCCTGTGCATTCAGGAGCGAAACGGTGGATTTCTCGATTCCCTTTCCCTGCTGATCCTTAACTATGCCGGTAACTTGTTGAGCCTGAGCAGCAAAACCCATCAGCACAAAACCGGCAAAAACTGAAACTAACTTTCTCATTATTAATGGTTTTTGTTTTTAACGGGGCAAAGATACCGCCGTGTCATGCAATTGTAAAACCGTTATCCGACCAATGGTGTAAAACATTCCATGAACGGCACAAAAACTCCGGCGAACTGAAAATTCTCCTAACAGCAAAGGATATACAATGCTTTGAGGCTATTACATTTATCATCAATTTACCTTAGGTTTGCAGGCAAAACAATATTGATTATGAAGTTCCCAGCCAATCTGCGCTACACAAAAGACCATGAATGGGTTAGTTTAGAAGGAAACGTTGCCACTATCGGTATCACCGACTTTGCCCAAGGTGAACTGGGAGATATTGTTTATGTGGAAGTAGAAACGGTTGGTAAAGCTTTAGAAGCAGGTGCTGTATTTGGCACCGTGGAGGCTGTAAAAACAGTGTCGGACCTTTTCTTACCCGTTAGCGGTACCATAACAGAGCTTAATGCAAACCTTGCCGGCTCTCCCGAATCAGTAAACAGTGACCCCTATGGGGCCGGCTGGATGATAAAAATGACCGTGGATAATCCTGCCGATGTGGAAGCCCTGCTGGATGCCGCAGCTTATGAAGCCGTAGTGGCCTAAATCTAACTTAATTCATTTCTCGTAATTTAACACGATACAGTTGTTTTTGTTAATCATTGTATCTTAACCAATTAATTGAAACCAAAAACAACATACAGCGAACAGGAGCTGGTGTATTTGTTGCAGCAACGCAACGAAAAAGCCTTCGCTTATTTGTATGATAACTATTCAGGTGCCCTATATGGTATTGTGAATGCTATCGTTACAGATAAAGAGGTGGCTAATGATGTGTTGCAGAATGTGTTTGTAAATATTTGGAGAAAGATTGAATCCTATGACGCAACAAAGGGACGGCTTTTTACCTGGATGCTGAATATTGCCCGCAACGCTTCAATAGATGAGGTTAGGTCAAAAGGGTATAAAGACTCTCAAAAGAACCAGCCAATTGCAGATAGCGGAGAAATACCGGGTGCTGTAACCGGACCGGTTATAGATGATGTGGGGCTTAAAAAAGTACTGACTAAACTGAAAGGAGAGCTAAGGGTACTGGTAGATATGTCGTACTTCCAGGGATTTACACATGAAGAAATTTCTCAGGCGCTGAATATCCCATTAGGAACTGTAAAAACAAGGATCCGAAGTGCTTTAACACAATTACGAACAATGATCCAATAAAAGTGAATACGCAGGAATACATATCAAGTGGAATTGTAGAGAGCTATGTGCTTGGCCTCACTTCTGATGAAGAAAGAAGAGAGTTTGAGCAAATATGCGCTCAATATCCCGAAGTGCTGGCAGCAAGGACCGCTTTTGAGCTAAGTCTCGAAAAGCAGGCCATGGAAAATGCCATTGCACCCCCTTCTGCTACCAGGTCAAATATTCTTGATCTGATCAGCAATAGCGACAAGATAATACCCCTTCAACAAGCCCCTGTTAAAAAGATAAACTGGTTCAAATATGCTGCTGCCGCCTGCTTACTGTTGCTGGCCGGAAGCATATACTGGAACCTCACCTTATCCAATAAGAATAAAGAACTTCAGGGTAATTATGATAATACTGTTGCCGAATTAAGCGAGTTGAAAAAAGAAGCACAAGTACTTCAACAAAACCCCAATGTAAAAATGGCAGCGATGAGCGGGCAGGAAGCTTCGCCAAAATCATTTGCCACCGTTTACTGGGATACTACTTCGCAGGATGTGTACCTGCTTGTAAACAATTTACCTAAACCGGCCTCTGATAAACAATACCAGCTTTGGGCGTTCCTTGATGGCCAGCCTATTGATATGGGCCTGATCGAGATTACAGAAAAGCCCCTGCAGTTATACCGGCTTAAAAAAGCACAGGCCGCACAGGCTTTTGCCATTACACTGGAAAAGAAAGGACGCCCCGATGTTTCCAAGCCGGAAGGCACCTTGTATGTAATGGGTAAGCTTTGATAATTCACCCCCTTCTCAATCTGATTGTATCACTTTATCGTAATTAAAAGGATTCTGAACCTTTGCTATAGTAGTTTTGGTTCTATAGTTGGTTAAACAAGGGGCCTCTTCAGGGGCTCCTTCTTATTACACTACTATATTTCTTATTAGCATACAGGTGGTTCACTACGCAGGTTTGAAATCTTATTTTATATTGTGGAAATTATCACTCCTTGTTCAAGATCAAACCAACTTTTATTCCTGCTATTACCTGGCTGCTTGTTTCCACTTTTCTGCTTACCATGCCGGGCGAAGAAATACCCAAAGAAAACTTCTTTACCAGGATACAGTTGGACAAATGGGTGCATATAATCATGTTTTTTATCATGGTTACACTATGGTGTTGGGCTGTACCGGAAAAAAAGAACATCATCCACAATAGAAGGAAAACATTTGCCCTCATTGCAATTGTATCGTTCCTGTATGGAGTGGGTATGGAATTCGTGCAGCGTTATCTAACGGCTAACCGTTCCTTTGATGCAGGGGATATTGTGGCTGATGGAGTGGGGTGTATTATTGGCTACTTTTATTGCACCGGCAGGTATATAAAAAAATAGACCCCTGTAGAAACAGGGGTCGCAACCAAAACTAACTGCTTATGAGAAAATTGACTGACTTTATAATGAGTTCGAATAATAATCTACAATTGTATAACGCAAATTTACTGCCGGTAGTATCATGTTTGCTGTTAAGGAAAGTTTAAAAGCTCCGTTTCAGTACTTCCACCTACCACACTTTCGTAAAATCTCGGAGCGTCTTTCTCTATATACGATGCTTCCACTCAGTTAATTGCATATTTCACCAAAAAAATATTTGCCTTTTTACTGGCGAAAATCCTGACAATCAGCTGACAAAGAACTACAGAGTTTCTAAAACGTTATCGTACAACTATATTCAAAATTTCGTGCCAGAAACCCTGGTTACAAAAAATAAAAAAGCCATTCAGCAATTAACTGAACGGCTTTCTATAGTATTATTCAATTGTTTACTTCATAAATCCTTTTATCAGGTCCATCAGGCCGCCTCCGCCACCGCTTTGCTTGTCCTGGAAACTGTTTTGCGCTTTTTTGGTCAGGTTGCCTATAATGTCCTGGATATCAAACCCACCGCCTCCGCCTGCTGTACTGTTGCCACCTCCGCCACCAGTAAACTGGTCAAGCAGGTTTTGAAGCATGCCACCGCCACCGCTGTTGTTGGTTTGCTCTGGTTCGCTACCACCTCCTGTTAAAGAACCGATCAGGCTATCCAGCGTAAACCCGGGATTGTTAGGGTCATTGGTCTGGTTAATAAGGCCACTAAGTGCATTTGGAATAAGTGAGCTGGCAACATTACTGGCAGAAGCTGGGCTCATTTTGTATTTACCCACCAGTTTACTGATAAAATACCCCACCATCATGGTTACAATAGGGTTCTTCAGCAATCCGGCTATACCGCCACCGCTACTGGCCCCCCCGGCATTGCCGCCGCCTTTGAAAAGATCAAGAATATTCTCAAATCCACCACCAGCCACTATATTCTGAAAACCGCTGGCAATTGTTTTAGTGGCATCAGCCATTACTTCTTCATTCTGCTCATTAGGCACCTCAGGGTTGTTCACCACTGTCTCTTGTCCAAACTGTTTTACGATGTCAAATATCTTATCAAGCATAAAAAAAAATTAACGCCACTCAGAGAGAGTTTTGTAGGTTAAAAAATAATTTAGAGAACTAAAATAATCTTTCCAGCTAATTACAAATAATAAATTTTAGTGAAGCGAAAACTTCCTGTGATTCAGATCATCAACTAATTCTGTTTCGTCAGTTTTTCCGAATTCTCGGCAAATTGCAGCGCATCTATCAGTTCGCCAATTTCGCCGTTCAGCACTGCATCCAGGTTGTAAAGTGTAAGGCCAATACGGTGGTCTGTTACCCGGCCCTGCGGAAAATTGTAGGTCCTTATCTTAGCGCTTCTGTCGCCAGTGCTTACCAAGCTTTTGCGGTGGCGGGCTATTTCATCCTCCTGCTTCCTCACCTGCTCTTCATACAGTTTGGTACGAAGCATCCCCATTGCCTTTTCCCGGTTGCCCAACTGCGACCGCTCGGTTTGACAAACCACTACAGTTCCGGTAGGTATGTGAGTCAACAATACTTTCGTTTCCACTTTGTTTACGTTCTGTCCGCCGGCACCACCGCTTCTGGCGGTTTCCATTTTTACATCTGCCGGGTTTAACTCAAAATCCACTTCCTCGGCTTCCGGCATTACTGCTACCGTTGCAGCAGACGTATGCACTCTTCCGGATGCTTCAGTATCAGGCACCCGCTGCACACGGTGCACCCCGCTTTCAAATTTCAGTGTGCCGTACACATCTTCACCGGTCACCTCCAATTGTACTTCTTTATAGCCGCCCACGCTGCCCTCATTTTCGCTGAGCAGGGCTGTTTTCCACCCTTTTTTATCGCAATACCGCATATACATCCGCAGCAGGTCACCCGCAAATAAACTGGCCTCATCCCCACCTGTGCCGGCCCTTATCTCCAAAATGGCATTCTTCTCATCCTGCGGGTCTTTAGGTATCAGCAATTGGCGTATCTGCGCCTCCATTTCTGTTTTCTTTTCTTCCAGTGCCGGAGATTCCATTTTCGCCAGTTCCCGCATTTCCTCATCATCTCCTTCCAGCGCCTCCCTATAAAAATCCATGTCATCCAGCAGTTTCCTGTATTCTGTATAAGCCGCTACGATCTTCTCCAGGCTTCGGTATTCCTTGCTGGTCTCTGCAAATTTTTTGTTATTGCTTACGATCTCAGGATTGGTGAGGGCCACTCCCAACTGGTCAAATCTTGCTTTTATGGCTTCCAGCCTGTCTAACATAAATGATAAAATTCCAGGTTATAAATCACAAAATCCAAAGGTTGCAAAAGTAGCAAAGAATAACTGCTTAAGTTTTGGGTTTTGGAATTAGTTTTCTTGAATTTTACAATATGCCGTATTTAAAATTTAAAGCCGACAAGCTATTTGACGGGTATAGTTTCCGCGATGCTGATGCAGTCTTAATAACCAACGACGAAGGTGTTGTAGAAAATATTGTTCCCTTTCATGAGGCAGGTGAAGATGTGCAAACTTTTAACGGCATCCTTTCTCCCGGTCTGATCAATTGCCACTGCCACCTGGAACTAAGCCATTTAAAAAATGTGATACCTCCCCATACCGGACTGATCGACTTTTTATGCTCTGTGGTAACCAAGAGAGACTTTGCCCCGGAAATAATCCAGCAGGAAATAGTAAGGGCCGAGAAAGAAATGTATGATAATGGGATTGCAGCCGTTGGCGATATTGGCAATACCGCCGATACGCTCAAGACAAAAAGCAGCAGCCATATCCGCTGGCAAAATTTTGTGGAAGTGCTGGGTTTTACCGATGAAAAAGCGGAAGAGAATGTGAATCATTATAAAGCAGTTGCTGAAAAATTAGCCTCTGCACTTCAGACTTCAAATCTCAGCCATCGCACTTCCTTAGTTCCTCATGCACCTTACAGTATTTCTCCCAAAACGTTTCGGCTGATCAATGATGCCACAAAAGACCAGATCATTTCCATTCATAACCAGGAGCATCCTGCCGAAGATGAATTGTATAAAACCGGTGGCGGAGATTACCTGCGGTTCTTTAAAATATTCGGGCTTGATAAATCTCCTTTCCCGGTAACGGGTAAAAGCAGCCTCCGGTCGGTATTACCTTATTTTAATAATGGGCAAACTATTTTTCTGATTCATAACACTTTCATACCGGAAGAAGATATTGTGTGGGCAAACGAGCATGCGGTGGCCAATGGATTGAAACTGGTCTATTGTCTTTGTGTTAATGCCAACTTGTATATTGAAAACAAAGTGCCACCAGTTGATCTGCTGATGAAGCACGGCTGTCATATAGTTCTCGGCACCGACAGCTACAGCAGCAACTGGCAACTAAGCATTGCCAAAGAAATGGAAGCAGCACACAAACACTTTCCGCATATACCAGTTGAAACAATTCTGCAATGGGCTACCAGCAGTGGTGCAAAAGCGCTGGATTGGGAAAATGAATTGGGGAGCTTTGAAAAAGGAAAAAAGCCCGGCCTGGTGAATTTAGAGCCGCTGTTTCAAGTATCTAAAAGGATCTTATAACTTCAATTAGTCATTAAAACCAAAGTTCCCCTGGTTTTCAATTGATTGCCATAAAAGGCATTTTTGGCTGCTTTGTCATTTTCCATTGCCTGCGCCGCCCTGCTACTTCCCTGATTCAGTTACTTTTCCTGTCTTTCTTCTTTGCTGTTCACTTACAGATAACCCGCAGATAAGCCGCTGATAAGTCGGAGATAAGCCGCTGATAAGCCGGTATATAAGGAGCGGCTTAACTATGGGTTATCTGCGGTTCATGTTCCTTTTATCTGTTTTTTAAACTCCTGTTAATATTTACAAAAGCAGCAAGAAACCTGATTGTTACAGGGCACCAGGGCCAATAATGTATTGGCTTTACCGGTAAAAGGTCTTGCTTATTCGTACAAGCAGGCAGCAGCAATCCCTGTTATTTGCTGGGTGGATCAAACAATGGATGAAACCCTAAAAGGCAGCCTGTTGGAGGAAAATTTGAAATTATCACGGGCATGGCATATCCTGAATAAACCAATCGGTAAGCGATCTCTGAACGAGTGCTGCAAATCAAATGATGATATCGAGATGAAAATAACGCTTGATATTTACCCCAATATCTCCCTAAGCACAGGTAAGGTTTTCATTGTTCCAAAATCAGGGATATGGAGGGCATAATAGGTTTCATATACATACAGAAGTCTGCGGCGAAAATCATGATTGAGTTTTATTTCTTCCAATTCATCTGGCCGTTGCACTTTTAACAATTGCGAGGTTATAAAAGCCTGTTTATCTTCCAGGAAGTGCGGATGATGCGGCTGCTCTGCCACAAAGCTCCCTTCGCCGAGATCAAGAAAAGTATTCTCTTCGTTGTAATCATCCGTCATCTTAAAACCAAAGAAATACGTCAGGTGCAGGGCAAAGAATAATGGCAGGTTGGCCATCATTCCCCCTTTACTTTTATCCAGGTGGAGAAAGCAATCCTCTGCAAACTCAAACAGGTCAGGGTTACCTTCGGGTTGTTTCAGGCATTTGGTAAGCAATTCCACCATGAACAATGCCACTGCATTCTTCGGCACGTCTGAAAATATATGCTGATAAATAAAAGCAAGTTTGAATTCTTTGATACGGTTCAGGTGTTTCAGTTCATTGTGATACACCACCATGTCCAGCAAAGCAGCCGGCTGAAACAAGTTGGCCTTCCCTGTCCCTTTTTTGGTGGATGCTCTTACTCCATTGACCAAATAAGATTGCACCCCAAACAATTCTGTGAACATAGTAACGATGATGCTCGTTTCGCCATATTTCACTGTTCTCAGAACAATGCCCTTTGTCTTATGTAGTTTGTCTGGCAAATTTATTGTTGAATAAAAAAAATCTTACCTGCTGTTCGTTCTTTTCCAATATCATCACTTACCAGTACCAAATACACCCCGCTGGAAATTTTTTGTCCCTTATAGCTTCTTCCATCCCACACCGCCTGCCCTCCTAATGCTCTTGTTTGATATACGAGTCTTCCATCCAGTTCAGTGATCTTTACCACCGCATTGTTCACCAAACCACGGATACCGATAGTACCTGTATATCCCGGCGGTACCGGGTTTGGAAACACCAATACCCCTTCATTTGTTTCCCCGCCTTCGGTAGCTGTGCTGCGGAAAGAACAAATACCCTTTGCGGTGGCAAAATATACTTCCCCTGTTTTGCCATCAATAGCAATCTTCTTTACATCATTGCTAAGCAGCGGACTGTTATCTTCAGTAAACTGGTAAATAACTTTTTCGCCTGTAGAGTTGACCAGGAATACACCACTCTTAGTAGCCACCCATTTTCTGTCGGCCCCATCCACCGCAATATTTTTTACTTCCACCCCTTTGAAGAGATAACCTGCAAAGTTTCCATTGGGCACTACTGGCCAGATAGCATCACACTGCGATGCATTAAATGTTTGCTCCGGACATTGTATCACACCAATACCATCAGCGGTACCCACCCAAATAAATCCATTTTTATCTTTTGCCACGCAAAGCACATCGTTGTTTGGCAAATTCCCATTGCCCGTTCCTGTTCCGAGCCGCCGCCATTTATCATCCCCTGTATTGTCTATTGATGCACCATGATCAAAACTGATGAGCCCGTTGCCAAGCGGTGCCACGATCCACTTGTAATTGTTATCATCTACCACTATTTGTGATAGTGCATTTTCAAATAATGAAAAGGGCAATGAAAAACTGATCCAGCCTCCGTCATTTTTTCTTACCCGCAGGGGTTGTACCGATCCGAAATTGGCAACCCATAAATTATTATCGTTGTCGAAGGCTAACCCGGAGACTCTATAACTAGTGGGATCACCTGCTGTGGCTCCCAGATTATTTTGCTTGAATACTTCAAATGCCGGGCCTGGCTTTATGTGTAATAATCCTCCACCATACGAACCTGCCCAAATAGTTTCATCTCTTTTATCAATGGCGATGCTGATATAGTCAAGCAGTGTATCAATAGCAGCATACCGGTAGCGGTTGACATTATCCCAACTGCCTTCTTTAAATGAATAAATACCGTCTCCATTGTATTGATAATTCCAGGCTTCATTTACCGAACCTGCTGTGGCATAAAATATATTGTTATACACCAGCATATCGCCGCTGGCAACAGACTGTGGTGAGTTTAACACATATTGCTCAGAAGCAAGAGAAAAATCAAATTGTGATAAGCAACCAAACTGATCCGCCACCCAGGTATCGCCTGCAAATGATATGGCTTTTCTGGGCAAAGAGATCACCCCGGCACCTGAAAGGGTTTGTAACACCGTTCCATCAGCATTTAAAACTCTTACCCTGCTCGCTCCACTTAGCTGCCTTTGGCACAACTGAATTTTATTGTCTGAGATATTGCTATTGATGATCGGCCATCCATCTTCATAAAACAAGGACCAGTTAGTGCCATTTTGTACAAACAAAGAGTCATTTTTCTGTGCCACTATTTTTCCCTGTATGGTCAGCACATTTTTACAGGCACCACCAGATAAACCATTGGTTCCGGACACCGTTTGCCAGTTGGTGTAGTTGGCCAGGTTTGAGGAATTCATGGCTGCCTTTTTCAACCCTTCCTCAGTTGCGGCATAAAAAAAAGTGCCATCACTTGTCACTCCATTTACTTTTACAGGATTGCCACCATTACCGATGAACCAGGAATCTTTTACTTCATACTTGTCCCCGTTTATCACCACAATTCCAATACCGGTGGAGAGATAATACTCATTT
>JAEUVL010000380.1 GCA_016786965.1 Chitinophagaceae bacterium | reverse complement strand
ACGGGCTGTTATCATTATCCAATATACCTGTGGCCCCGGCATTTATTTTATGGGTGAATGCTAATGCGGCGGTGCCGGCTACCAGGTTTTTTATGACGGAGCGTCTTTGCATCGTTAAACAGCCTGCAGTTTTTTCTTTTCGTTTTTAAATAAAGCGAAGAACATTAACGCCACACCGGCTGCAAACAATGCCGGGAATATCCAGATGGCTCTCCAGTCATGCATTGATTCTCCTGCTTTATGAGCATCTACATATTTGCCTGCTACAAAGAAGCCAATGTACATACCCACACCGTAGGTGGCGAGTGTAATCAGGCCTTGTGCGGCAGACCTTACCCTGGGCCCTGCCATATTATCGGTGTATATCTGTCCGGTAACAAAGAAGAAATCGTAACAAATACCGTGCAGAATGATACCCGCATAGAGCATCCATAAGTTGGCGCCGGTGTCACCATAAGAGAATAATACATACCGGGCAATCCAGGCGATCATTCCTATCAGCAACATTTGCTTGGTGCCAAAGCGGGCAAAGAACAAAGGCATCAGGAAAAGGAATAAAGTCTCACTCATTTGGCCTAATGTCATTTTGGCGGCGGCTTTGTCCATTCCGGATTCGTTTAAGAACTGGTTGGCCTGGCCGTAATAGAAAGCGAGCGGTATGCATATTAGTATTGAGGCAATGAAGAATATCAGGTAGTTTTTATTCTTCAATATTTTAAGGGCATCCAGTCCCAGTACTTCACCAATTGATACATTTTGTCCGGCTTTGGGTGGAGGTGTATTGGGTAAGAAAAAACAGAACACACCAAATGCCGCAGAGGTAATTGCTGCAACCTTATAAGTGATGCCGAGTGAGGCAGGATCTTTTTCCCAAGCCATCCAGCCTATGATCAAGCCGGCTACTATCCAGCCTATCGTACCCCACAGACGGATTCCGGAGAATTGCTTTTCAGCATTTGTTATTTGCTTTAATGAAATGGCATTTACCAGTGCCAGTGTAGGCATATAAATGATCATATAAATGATCAGCAGTGAATAGAAAGAACCAAAACTGCTTTGCGTGGATATATAATACAGAAGGCC
>JAEUVL010000351.1 GCA_016786965.1 Chitinophagaceae bacterium | reverse complement strand
CATATTCTAATTTAATATTGCGGGACGAAATTAAAGTAAATTCATCATGCCGTTACGAATATTATGCAGGAAATAAGCTTCGCAAATATCACCACAGATGTCCCTTCTTATCCGGCAGCTGATGAAAAAGATATTACTGTTACTATACTTCGGTTGGATAAAGTACACCCTCTTATTTCAGGTAATAAAATTTTCAAGCTTCGTTACTACCTGGAAGAAGCTAAACTGCTGGACAGGAAAAAGATCATCACTTTTGGCGGCGCCTGGTCCAATCATATACTGGCCACAGCCGCCGCCTGCCAGCTGGCTGGTTTTGAGGCCACTGCTTATATCCGTGGAGAAGAACCTGCCACCCGCTCCTCCACCCTTACCGAAGCCAGCCAACTGGGAATGAAACTGATCTTCGTGGCCCGGGAAGAATATACCCGCCAAAAAAGAAAACTCGCTGATGAAACCGGTGATGCTTATATCATACATGAAGGAGGCTATGGAACAAAAGGCGCTGAAGGAGCGGCTACTATTGCTCAGCATTTTCACCAGTCAGGGTACACTCATATTTGCTGCGCTGCCGGCACAGGTACTATGACGGCTGGACTTCTTATGAGCGCCTTACCTGTACAGGAAGTGATCAGCATCAGTGTGCTTAAAAACAATTTACAACTGGAAACAGATATTCAGGCCCTCGCAGGAACCTGCACCGGTCAACTAACCACTATTCATGATTATCATTTTGGCGGCTATGCCAAATACAAACCTGAACTGATCCACTTTATGAATGAATGGTACCGGCGATCGATGATACCATCTGATTTTGTGTACACAGGAAAATTATTCTTTGCCATCGACGACCTGATAAAAAATAATTTCTTCCCCCCCGGCAGTAAAATATTACTGGTGCACAGCGGGGGATTACAGGGGAATACATCACTGAGTAAGGGAACGTTAATATTTTAACTTTTCAGTAATGCTACCCTATCTTTGTCACTATTCATCAATAAATCCAATACATTTCCGTTCTATTTGTTGATATGAAAAAACTGACACTTCTACTTCCTATATTCATTTTTATAACCTGTCAATCTATACAGGCGCAGGACACCTTGCCGAAATTTTTAGTGAAAAATGCCGGTAATAACCGGATCGTTATTGGCTGGGTAAATACTTTTGAAGATGTAAAGCAAATAAGTATTCAGCGTTCTTTCGACAGTCTCAATGGGTTTAAGACAATACTTACCGTAGCCGACCCCACTACCCCGCAGAATGGATATGTGGATGCCAAAGCAACTAACGACCACATGTTTTACCGGCTTTATATCCTGCGGGATAAAGGGAATTATTTATTCAGCAGCGCTAAGAAGCCTGTACTGGATACCGTACGGCAGGCAGGCTCAGCAGAAAAAAGGATCGCCGATTCTATCCGCAAAGCCAATCCTTTTTATGTAAAAATAGACAGCCTGATGGGAGTGGATTCCGTGGCTGTTCCCAATGGAGTGAATATAAAGAACAAACCAACCGGCTTTACTCCCTCATTATATGTGTACACTAACCGGGATGGCTACGTAAGGATAAATCTTCCGGATGAAGAGAAACCGAAAAAGTATTCTATCAAATTCTTTGACGCTGAAGAAACATTTCTATTTGAACTGAAAGAGATAAAGGAAAAGAATTTCAAACTTGACAAGACCAATTTCTATCATGCGGGCTGGTTCAAATTTGAATTGTATGAAGACGGGAAACTGTTGGAGAAGCATAAGTTTTATATAGAGAAGGATTTTTAACCCCTGTCACCTAACGGGGAACTCAGACCAATCAGCCATTTTGCATTCGCTACATTCATTCATTTCCATAACTTGTCCAGGCTATCCGGTGTTCCTTCATTCCCTCATTTTCACATTACCATATTTCCCTTCAGTTCTGCATTAAATACCCGCTCAAAGTTCCTTTTGATCTTTTCTTTCACTTCCTGCATATCCACCTTTCTGCCTAATTCCTTTTCTAAAGAGGTCACCTGTTTGTTAGTAATTCCACAGGGTATGATGTAATTGAAGTACGAAAGATCAGTATTTACATTAAAGGCAAAACCGTGCATGGTGATCCAGCGGCTGCAGCGAACGCCGATGGCACAGATCTTTCGTTCCCGCCCCGGCACTCCGGGATCTATCCACACCCCTGTTTCCCCCGCAGAGCGGTCGCCTTTTATACCATATTCTGCCATGGTGAGTATGATCACCTCCTCCAGGTTACGCAGGTAGCGGCCTATGTCGGTATAGAAATTCTCCAGGTCAAGGATCGGGTACCCCACTACCTGGTCGGGACCATGAAAAGTAATATCACCACCCCGGTTAGTATTGAAAAACTGTATATTCTTCTGCTTCATTTCCGCATCACCTATCAGCACATTGTCTTTATTACCGCTTTTGCCGAGGGTGTACACAGCAGGGTGCTCTACGAAGAGAAGGTAGTGGTGAGTGGCGAGTGGGGAATGGGGAGTGGGGAATCCATTACTGACCGAAGATTGCTGGCTGTCGACTTCCAGCTTCATACTTCTTAGGTCCGACTTTATCTTGACATTTTCCTGCAAGAGCTTTTCCTGGTAATCCCAGGCGGACTGATAGTCCATTTGCCCCAGGTCCCTGAATATGACAGATTGTTTCTCCATTTAGAAATCAAATTTACCAACAAAAACCCATCCTTTACCTTTGCAGACTTATGACTGATGATCTACTTCCGGATAATACGGATACACCTGATAACAATGACGAGCTATATGAACGTTTCAGCCTGATTATTGACAAGGGGCAAGAGCCACTCCGTATTGATAAATTCCTGATGACAAGGATAGAAGGCGCCACCCGCAACAAACTTCAGCGGGCTATGAACCTGGGCATGGTACTGGTGAATGGCAAGGAGGTAAAACCCAACTACAAGATAAAACCGCTGGATGCTGTAATTGTTTATTCAGACATGAGCCCGGAGGAAACAGATGTGGTGCCGGAGAAAATGGACCTCAATATAGTGTATGAAGATGCTGATCTTATGATCATCAATAAACCGGCTGGCATGGTGGTGCATCCCGGCAGCGGAAACTATTCCGGCACCTTGCTTAATGGTGTGTCATATTATTTGCAACAACAAAATCCGGGTATTTCGGAAGATATACTGCCACGCTTTGGCCTGGTGCACCGCATTGATAAAAATACCAGCGGTCTGTTAGTATTGGCTAAAACAGATAAAGCGATGCGGCAACTGGCTAAACAGTTTTTTGATCACACTGTAAAAAGACAATACCTGGCATTGGTGTGGGGAGATATGGAGCAGGACAGCGGTACGATCGTAGCGCATGTGGGCCGCAACCAACGATTCAGAAAACTTTTTGAAGCCTACCCGGAAGGTGATCATGGTAAGGATGCCACCACGCATTATAAAGTGATAGAACGGTTTGGCTATGTTACCCTTGTGCAATGTGTATTAGAAACGGGACGTACGCACCAGATACGGGTACATATGAAATATATCGGGCATCCTCTTTTCAATGATGACTTTTATGGTGGCGATAAAATTGTAAAAGGGACCATCTACAGCAAGTACAAACAGTTTGTAGATAATTGTTTTGCCATTTGCAAAAGGCAGGCCCTGCATGCAAAGACCCTGGGATTCATTCATCCCACCACGGGTGAGGAAATGCACTTTGACACAGAATTACCAGAGGATATTGCCCAGGTGATCGAAAAATGGAGGGCTTATAGTAATACGGTGGGAACGAGATAGACTGTTCATTCCGTAAAATCAAACAAGGTAGCTGTAAACATTCCCCGCTCCCTTTTTTTGAAAACTACATCCCAGTTGCCGATATAACGAAGCAGTTTTGGCACCAGGTAGTTACCAAACTTTGTCATCTGCACTTCCATGTGTACATCAAAATCATATACACCTGCATCATAACTCATATCGTAGTTGCGGGCCAGCACCTCCATGGTCTTTGCATCAAACCAGGTAACCATGCTGTCTATTACAATACTGTTTTTCTCTCCACCGCTGAGGTCAGGTTTTACTTTTATTGAAAAAACATAGCAGGACTGCCCCTCATAATCTCCGTAATCGATCCCGAAATCATATTTATCTGCTTTGTCCGGGTCAAAGATGTTTATCTTATCGCCAATAAAAGGAATGCCTGGAATCTTCTTTCCGGGGTTAAAGAAAAGCATCTTCAATTGCTCCTTTCTTTTATCCATGCCGCTTTGCGACTTGGGCCGGAAATCCACTCCTTTTACAATATTCGATTCGCCGCACACTGACCCTTTAGTGAAAAATAAGCCGGCATATAATTCTGCGGTATTGTAATTATAACCCCCATCATCATCATAAAAATTGCCGGTGGTTTTTTCATGTAATACCTCCATTGAGCGGCAGCCATTACTCCTCACCTGTTTGGTCTTACTGCTTAAAGAGGCTTTCAGGTTTCCTTTTTTATCCTTTACCCTGATATCGTTCCAGGCCGTGTAACCCAGCATGTGCAGGTTTTTAAAGGCCTTATAAAATGTGGTATCATTCTTTACCCGGTCCATAAAACGGGGAACATTCAGATCGGTCCGGATAATGGCTTCGGACAGGCTGATCATTTTGGCCAGCCTTATATTATCCAAAGAGTCTTCCTGGGCTTTTGCTGAAGAAGAGAAGAAAAGGAAACCCAAGACTGCTACTGCTTGCATCTTCATGCCGCAAATTATTGTTTTATTCTTTGTTCTGATAGCCATAAGCTTCCCAAAATATCTTTCAGGTCAGTTATTCTTCACCGCGCCGGGTAGGGCCTGTGGTGGGCCACTGGCTTCAACTTCGCATTACCGGTCATAAAGATCAGCGGACTCTCCTTTCAAGACTATTTTTACCCCGTGTAATGGTGGAAAATCAGCCGGGAACTGCTATTTTTATAGCTTAATCATAAAACCTTAAAGATGAAGAAAATTGTTCCATTGATCTGTTGTTTGTTCGCCTTTACCCTGATCCGGGCCCAGGATGGCGAAGCAATGAAAAAACACTACCTGAACGTATATAACCAGGGGCTAAAGTATAATGATGCTAATACTGCTATTGCCGGTTTGCATGGTTACCTGGCTATTGACAGTGCTGTTTCCTATAAAGACACATTGTCGATGTTGTATTTCAGCACCAAAAACTATTACAGTGCCTTGCTCCTGTCTGAGGAAGTGTATAAAGCTGCTCCCGGCAACGCTGAAGCAATGGCCCGTGCTGCTGAGTGCTATGATCAACTTGGCGATCCTAAAACGGCTGTTGGTCTGTATGAGCAGGTGGTACCTAAAACAAAGAACCCCTTTCATGTATATAAAATGGCCGTAGGCCAGTACCAGCTTAAACGCACTATGGAGTGTGAACTTTCTGCCCGCACTGCTATGGCAGATACTACCAGCAAAAGAATTGGTGTGGGATTTACCAACGCCGATGGCTCACAACAAGCGGTGCCTGTGTATGCAGCAGCAGCCAACCTGCTGGGTGTTTTACAAATGGATGCCAATAACTACACCAGCGCAAAAACTTATTTTGCCGAAGCCTTAAAGGCATTCCCCCAGTTTGCCGGAGCTAAACAAAATATGGATGCCTGCGATACCAAAATGAAAGGTGGTACCAAACCGCCTGCTAAACCACCGGTGAAACCAAAGGGATAATTTCCGGAATATATTTTTCACAGGCCGCAACAGAGATAAACCATGCTTTGCTGCGGCCTGTGAAATTATTACTGCTTCTGCATCCAACGGATATGCTTGTAAAACATTTCCCCGCTATTGTTATTCTTGTTTGTATCACTAATTTTCTGGCAGCCCAACCTGGCCGGAAAACCATTTCCAAAACAGACGGTCCTTTCTTATTCCGCTATGAATTCAACCCTGCAGGTGTAGAAATTCCCTTGTATAAGAATTCGTATGCAAAACGGCTCCGCATTACTGAGCTAACAACTAACAGACAATTATTTGAATGGATCATTTTCGGCAACCTTATATCAGAAACAGCTGAATGCCGGGACAGTCTGCAAACCGGTGACTATGATCTTGATGGCTACCCCGATATCCGTATTTGCAAAGACTACCCGACAACAGGGCATTATTACTTCGTGTTTGATCCAGTGAATAACACCTTCAGGAAAGATTCATTGCTCAACAGCTACCAGGAGATTTATTTTGATAAACAAAAAAAGCAATTCACCGGCACCAGCATTGAAACGGGGTTTGGCAAAACACTTATAGAAGCATGGATGAGCCGTACCACTGAAAGCTGGCAGCGGCAAAACGGAAAATTAGACCTCGTAGAACGAATCCAACTGTTCAAACAAGACCAGGGCACG
>JAEUVL010000321.1 GCA_016786965.1 Chitinophagaceae bacterium | reverse complement strand
TCCTCCTGGAAGCTGATAACCACATCTTTGGCCAGAATGATGCTGATCTGCTCTTGTTCCACAGAATTCTTGGTTTCATTATAATACAGCATGTTCAAAAGGCAAAAAATGCTGTTATCGGCTTCGTCAAGCTTTGGTCGTTGGTTAATGCTCAGGATGTCTTCAATCACAAGTGGGTGAACGTCAAAATGAGTGCAAACCGCTTCAACTTCTGCTTTCCGAAGCCCGTCAATATTGATCCAGGTAGTCCGGCCGCTGGTTTTATAAGCAAAACAATCTCCAACAGCTGACAACTTTCGTTCTTCCAGAGTTTCAGCATTATAATCGAAAACAGAAACCACCACGTCTTTCGCCTCTTCCCTATGCGGAATAATGGTTGGGTTGGCAGAAAGAATTTCTTTGGTCCGCTGCTTGGTGGCAAACAGGTTCTGCGGATAAAGGTACCGCAGGTATTTTTCAGGTCGCAGCCGTTTTACATTCATAATTAAATGAAAGTTAGGAAATCTGCAGTATCCATAAAGAAGGAAGAGTGAAAATCTGGAAAAGAAGCCGGCTCTTATAGTTTATCATACAATGATCGCAGCTTTTCCCTTGTCATGACTTTCTCCCAATCCGGGCCCAATGCATTTTCCCAGAGCGGTTTCATTCCCAGGGACACGTTCATCATTTTATCAAAATCGTCTTCGCTTAATCCTTTACAAATACCTGTTGGGATATCGATCTGGTTCTTTTCTACCATGTGTTTGAACTCTCTGACACCAGCAGGATAGTATTCTTCCAAATGGTTCATCACTATACAATTGCCAATGCCGTGTTTTGTGCCCAGTAAATAACTTAATCCATAGCTTACCGCATGAGCCACACCCACCTGGCTATAGGCAATACTCATACCGCCGGCATAAGACGCCATCATCAGCTTATCATCACAATCATCATCCCATAGAGGTTTATTTACAAATACATCTCTGCACAACTGCAGGGCTTTTTCTCCATAACTTTTACTGAACTCATTCAGATAGGTTCCTTCCAGGCTTTCGATACAATGAATATAGCAATCCATACCGGTATAAAAACGCTGATTCGCCGGAGCGTCTTTCGTCAGTTCCGGATCCAGAATGATCTGGTCGAAAGGGGTAAAATCTGAATTCATTCCCAGCTTCTTCGTGGGGCCGGTAAGCACCGTGGTCCTGGATACTTCTGCGCCTGTGCCACTAAGCGTTGGAATACCGGCTTTGTACACTCCGGCGTTCTTTACCAGGTCCCAGCCCTGGTAATCAGCAGACGAGCCAGGATTAGTCATCATCAGCGAAACGGCTTTGGCCAGATCCATGGTGGAGCCGCCGCCAATACCGATCACGCCGCTTATAGTACCAAACTCCTCTCTTAGTTGCTGCGCCAGCGAATCAACATAGGTTGTTTTAGGCTCATAGGTAACATCGGCAAAAATGATCTTGTCTTTTCCCCGAACGGGTATCCGCTCTACAAGAGGCTTGCCCGTAAAATAATGGTCCACTAAAAAGATCATCGGAGCATCGCCCGTTCGCTGCGGAGAGAGAATTTCATCCAGTTGGTTAAAACTGCCACGTCCATATACTACATAGCCCACCATCTTAAAATTGCGAAACTTCATACAGGGAATTTAGCCACGAAAATACAGGAAAGATCTGCCTGCGACAAAAGAGGTCGCTGCAGATTACACGGATCAATAGAAATGATTTTCCACCAAGTCGCCGTTAAAATTTTAAAAGAAATTATAAAAGCTTAGCTGCTTTTTCGAGGTCTTCCGGCGTATCGATCTCTACTCCCATATAGTCCACCACGATCATTCGGAGCGGAACACCGTTTTCAAGATAGCGGAGACATTCAATTTTTTCAGCGGCTTCCAGCGGAGTAACTGCCCAACCGGTAAAATTCAGCAACGCCTCTTTGCGGAATGCATATACTCCGATATGCTCATAATATGTAGTGGGATAATATTTTTCCCGCGGATAGGGGATCACACTGCGGCTGAAAAAAAGGGCATTCATATTTTTATCTACGGCTACTTTTACAAAATTGGGATCAAGGATATCATTGCGGTTAGTGAGTACTTGCATCATAGATGCTACCCGAACAGTTGGGTCGTCAAATTGCTGGAGGAGCTTTTGAAGCGGCTCTTTTTTTACAAAAGGAGTATCACCCTGCACATTCACAATAATATCTGCAGCCAAATCGGCTGCTGCTTCGGCAATACGGTCGCTGCCGCTTTCGTGTTCATACTTGCTCATCACAACGTTGCCGCCTGCGTTGCTTATTTCAGAGAAAATAGTATCACTGTCGGTCACCACTACTACTTCATCAAACAATCCGGTATTTATAGTAGCATCATAAGTGTGACGGATCACTGTTTTATCTGCCAGCATCTGCATCAGTTTACCGGGAAAACGGGTGGCTGCGTAGCGGGCGGGTATCATGGCGATTTTCTTCATATTGCAAATCTATACTCCCCCGCTGAAAAAGACCACCAGTTGATTATCCTGCATGTACATTTCAAATTCGTAGTAAGCGCCATCCTCAAAGCTTATTTTTATCTTTTCAATCGAGAAAGGACTGTTATCTGTTTCGTCATTATTAGTACGGATCACCTTTATGTCAAATTCTTTTTCGTCTTTCTTATATGTCCTGCTTGTAAGCGGGAATTCATCTTTTTCGCCAAACACTTCTTTAAATTCCGGTATCAAGCGGCAGAGTAAAAACCCCTGTTGAATACTAAAACCGGGTAAAAAATAGGTATCTGAGCCATACTCATATGCATTAAACTGATGATACTCACCTCCATTTTTATATACCTGCTTCGTCAGTTCCCAACCGCTCTCGGTTATCTGGTTCATGCTGCCGGATCGTGTTACCACTTTGGGAGCCGCGGGAGCGGCACTCTGGGCCAGGTATTGCTTCAGGTCTTTTATAGTAGCCAGTTTTGGTGGCGCCCAGGGAAGCAAGTAGTTGTCGACAATGTAGCCGGTCTTGTTATTAAACTTTACCTTTTTCCAATACCCGGTCATATTCTCGGTAATAATTTCTTTCCATGCAAGATCTTCATCAATAGTTGTCACCTTAGCTCCGTATGGAATTTTGTCTAATACTTTGGAAGAAGCATCCGGTTTTTCTCTGATACTCAGCCCTGTTTTAGCTGCAACAAAATAAGTTCCCTGCATCAGTTGTGCATTAGCAGAGAAGGCAAAGAAAATAAAAGCTGTTAGTAAAACGGTCCGCATGATGAGTGGTTTATGGGTCATTGATTTTTTTTAAAAGGATGTTTAAGTAAGCTTAGCACATCTTCATCTTTTTCAGCTGGATAATACCTATCGAGCCCGTAATGTATTTCTTTCGGGTCCAGTCTACTAAAGGTTCCAAGGAGCCGGTCCCAGATGGAGAATACGGCGCCATAATTAGTATCGGTGTACGGCTGCTTCCAGTGATGGTGCACTTTGTGCATATTTGGAGAAATAAGGATATAGCTTAATGCGGAATCTATTTTTTTTGGCAAACTGATATTTGCATGAGTAAAGGCGGTAGCGATTACAACCAGAGTTTGATAGATCATCACACTGTACATAGGCGCCCCGGAAATGAAAATGAATATGATAAAAAAGACGCCCCGCAGAAGACTATCTCCTGGATGGTGGCGGAGCCCGGTTGTTACGTCCACATTTGTATCACTATGATGAATAAGGTGGAAACGCCACAATACAGGTGTTTTGTGCATTACTAAATGTACCAGCCAACTGCTGAAGTCGAGGGCCAATACGCCAATAACTACAGTTAGCAGTACATTAGCATTGAACCAATAGACCATACCAAACCCCTCTATCAGGCACCAGTCAGATAATAACACGATCAATACAGCCAGACCGGTATGTATGATGAGGTGAATGACGGTGAAAACAAAATTGACACCGGCATGGCGCAGCTTATTTTTTTTATACCGGAGCGATACAAGTGGAATAGCGCCTTCGATGATCCAGAATAGCAGCAGGCCTCCCACAAGAATAGCCATCCGTTCCAGTGGCCGCTGTTCCAGGGTTTGAAAATGTTCCAAAAGACGTTGCCACATAAAAGCTAATTTATGAAGAAAAGTTACGAAGGAATTGTGGAAAGAACATTATTCCGGCGGACTCTGTTCTGTATCCGGAAATTCATGCCTGCAATCAAAGCAATGATTGACTTTGTCAATTGCGAGAGCATAATCTCCAAGAAAAAAAGTGGAAATAGCGCTAAGCCAGTTAACTGCTTTACGGGGTGTGCTTACCAACTCTATATTATGTGAACCGCATTTGGGGCATACGACAGCTTTTTTTTGCTCTTTTTTTAATTCGGTTAATATATCCCATGCTTTCTGTGCATCAGCTTTTGCCACCATCGCCTTTATACCACCAACTGCATTGGTAAGAATAGGGTCGATAGTTACAGTGTTTTCATCTTTCAACCAGCACTTAATTCCCTGCTCTTCAAGCACCCCTTTGGCAATATGAGCCTCTACATAATTATTGTATGAATTGAGCAGAATAAAGTCCATAGAAAAAATTGAATCCCACAAAATCACCAACGAAGCGGTAAACAAACCATAGTCTTGGTGTCTTGTGGGATAAATTATATATAATAAAGAGGAGATTTTACAGATTACCTTCCATACTCATCTCCATATTCCTCTGCATATTTTTCATACCGTTTGATGAGTTCGATGTTCTTCTTCTCTATGTCAGTTAAAAAGCCTTTGATATCAACAGTATTGGGTACATACCAATCTTCCATCTCAAATTGCTGGCGCAAATGTTTACGATTGAAACAATAGCCATGACGGGCAAATATCTCATTTCTCATAAACTCAAGCTCTTCTTTACTATAATTTTCTACATCTTTCGCCTTTAAAAGACGCTGGGATGACTGCGGCCAGGTTCCCACATCAGTACGGTATTCAAATTTTTTACGCTGGAGTGTATAGGTCTTGGAAGGACGTTTTGTGTCATTGGGCCTCCAACTACCACTTATCTCGTTCAGATTTGCCTTTGAAACAGTAAAACTAAAGGAGCCATCATCTTTATGATCGCCAGGCTCTTTAGCAGATACGGTATAGATACCATTGTCAAAAACAAAAGTGCCGCTGAAAGGCCTGTCGTTTCCACCTACTATACTGCGGCCAATAACAGAATCACCAACTGCTTTAGTTATAAGAAGAGTTATTTTATTATCTCCAAAAGCACCAACAAAAGAGCCAAGAATTTCTTCCAGGGCTTTTGTAGCAGGTGGCGGAGAGGGTGCAGTGTTTTTATTATCAGCCGTTACAGCCGAATCGTTATCGGAAGCAGGTTTATCGGTTTTCTTTTCATTATTACAAGCTAGCAGAAACAACCCTGCCAGTAAAAGACTCCCCATTTTTCTCATGGTGAAAGGTTTAAATTTGAGTGTTGATTAAAATAATAGCCTTTTAAAAGTAATACAAATTTTAACCCGGACAAATATTTGGAACCTGGCCTTGTTGCTAACGCTGGCCTTTTTTACCTGGCTGATGGCAAAGATCACCCTGGAGTATATCCCCTATAATACAGATGTCGGTTTTTTGCGTATCAAACAGCAGTATATTGACATTGATCATTGGCGGATCGCCTTTTTCATTCATGTGTACGCCAGCTTGTGGGTACTGTTTGCCGGATTCACACAGTTTTCTAAAAAATTGCAGCGTAATAACCCCTCGCTGCACCGTACCCTTGGTTATGTGTATGTGCTGGACGTGTTGCTCATTACGGGTCCGGCAGGATTGATCATGGGCTTTTATGCCAACGGAGGCACCCTTTCCCGCATCGCTTTTGTATTACTGGCAGTATTGTGGATATTTTTTACTGCTATGGCCTTGGTTAAAGCGAAACAAAAAAATTTTATTGCCCACCGAAATTATATGATAAGAAGCTATGCGCTTACCATATCAGCCTTAACTCTAAGGGCATGGAAATATGCAATTACGAATACCATGACCGTTCCGCCTATGGATGTGTACAGGGTGGTGGCCTGGGCTGGCTGGGTGATCAACCTCCTCGCAGCAGAAATTATTATTTACCGTTTTCGACAAAAAAGGGCAAAAAAAATCTCCCTTTTAAAAAGAGAGATTGGTTAAAATGTATGCAAATCCCGAATAGGGATTATTGGTTCAGCATCAGCGGCATTACCAGCATAAGCAGCTCTTCATTTTCATCCTGATCTGAGGGTTTGATGATACCCGCTTTTGTAGGCGTAGAAAGCTCAACGGTAATTTCATCACCATCCGCAGCATTCAGCATTTCTATTAAAAATTTGGCATTGAAAGCGATCATCAGATCTTCACCATTGTACTGGCACTTCATTCGTTCATTACCTTCAAAGCTAAAATCAACATCCTGTGCAGCCAGCTGTAGCTCACTGCCGCTTATGCTAAGCGCCACCTGGTTAGTGCTTTTGTTACTAAATACACTTACCCGGCGCAGGGCACTCTGAAAATCAGCTTTACTTACAGTAAGGCGGTATGGATTATCAGTTGGTATCACCACTTTATAATCTGGAAAACGGGCATCTATCAACCGGCAACTCATTTGTGTGGTACCATGCTTTACAAAGAGGTGGTTGCTATTGTAGCTTATGGTTATTTCTTCGTCAGTAGATGGAATAGCAGCTTTCAGCAGGTTTAGTGGCTTACGGGGTGCAATGAAAGAATCCGCTTTGGGGCATTTCACATCAGTTCTTTTGTATCGAACCAGGCGATGGGCATCAGTGGCCACACATTGCAGCCCCTTTTTATCCAGCTCAAAGAAAACACCTGTCATGGCAGGTCTCAGATCATCATTGCTGGTCGCAAACAACGTTTTATTAATAGCCGTTACCAATGCCGATGCGGGCATCGTAAAAGAGGTAGTATCATCAGCAGCCGGCTCCTTCGGGAAATTGTCCGGGTTTTCTCCCATTACTTTATACTTACCGTTATCGCTGGTTATCTCTATGCCGAAATTTTTATCGATATTAAAGGTCAGGGGCTGGTCAGGAAGGTTTTTAAGCGAGTCCAGCAATATCTTGGCAGGAATACAGACTTTACCACTGTCTTTGGCTTCAATGTCCAGTTGCACCCGCATTACGGTCTCCAGATCGGTGGCCACCACGGTGAGTTTATTCTTTTCTACTTCAAACAAAAAATCTTCCAGGATAGGCAGTACAGTATTGGCATTGATAACACCTGCAATATGCTGCAGCTGTTTCAGTAACGAAGAGGAGGATGCTATGAACTTCATCGTATAAATCGTTTGTGGCGAAACTACTGATTTTTGCCATATACCAAACACCTGTTTTCCAGCCGGATATTAACAATAACGGGGAAAACTTAGTTTTGAAGCAGCCTGACAGCCCACATTCATAACCGGCAACTTCTTAGTATCTTGCCAGTCTTCAAAAAAGGACAAATGCTTGATAAACTTTTTGGATGGGGGAAGAAAAAAGAACCGGCAGCCACAGAACCGGAAATCCCCTTTGGGCGCTATTCTGATAATAACAAACCGCTGGCGAAAGTAAACCGCTGGACAGATGCTGATAACTTTTTCAAAGAAAAAAAATATGCTGAAAGCCTGGATGCTTTTTTTGACTACCTCCGGGATGACAATCTGCAAAATGTAGTCTATGAAAGAAACGGAGCTGAAGGCCGGTTTGAGTTTTACCAGGGTTCCAAAATGGTGCGGGGGAGCTTCGACAGGGAGGAACTGAAAGCGGAGGTAACGCTGGCCCGTATGCCGCACCCTTCTGTGCCTGTAATGCGCCGTTTGCTGGAAATGAACTTCAATCTATTCTACAGCCGTTTTGCGCTGGATAATGAAAGGCTTTGTATGCGCTTCGACAGCGATGCAGAAACAGCCAGCCCCAGCAAATTATATTATGGCCTAAAAGAACTGGCTACCAAAGCCGATAAGCAAGATGACCTACTGGTACAGGATTTTGCAATGCTGGAATCGGTTGATAGTGACCACCTGTCCGTAATTCCTGACAAAGAGAAAGAAATAAAATATGAATTTCTGCAAAAATGGATTGGGCAAACGGTAGACACAATCGCAGGACTGGATGCAGATAAATTCTCTGGCGGGATTGCGTATATGCTGCTGACACTTATTTACAGGATCGATTATTTAATTACCCCGGAAGGAAAATTACTGAGCGACCTGGAGAAGATCAGTGGTATTTATTTTAAAAAAGATGAACGGCCGGTTATTGAAAAAAACCGGGATATGGTGGAATCTTTTAAAACCATGAGGGCACTGCCAAAAGAAGAAGTATTTAAATACCTGATGCGGTCTAAATACACTTTTTCTATTGTGGCACCACAAGCGTATAAAACGGTGGCAGATTCTATTCATGGCGCCAACCAGAATATGACCTGGTACAGGGATAATAACTACCCGTACATCGGATCACAGATTACAGAATATGGTATCGGTTATTGCCAGTACTCTTATAGCCTGCCCAAAGCCATTACGGAACTGTATCACTTATACATGATGGTGAATTACGCTGATTTTTTTGCTGCACTTGGCTTTCAGACGATGTACTACGACCTGTCGAAGAATCAGTTTGACCAGGATGCTATTGCGGACAGGATAAAACAGATACAGGTGAAATGGAAGGATAAATATCCTAATATGGATTTTAAAATCCAGAACCTGCGATATGACAGTTTGATCAACTTCAACCTGACGTATACCAATGAAATGGAGTTTTTGAATATGGAGCCGAAATAACTATTGTAATCTTTTCAATCAACGAAATCAACGGCATGGACCCGCAACAAATAATCGAACAATACCAAAAAGCTATTATCCAGATCGCCACAGCTGGCGGCACCGGCACCGGTTTTTATGTAAAAGAGTTTGATCTTATTGTTACCAATGCACATGTGGTGGCAGAAGATGCTGAGGTAACAATTGCAGGTAAGGCGTTTGATAAAGCCTTATCAAGGGTTTGGTATACCGACCGTAAACATGATCTGGCCTTCCTGCAGGCGCCAGCCGGTATTGAGTTGCCGGAAATAAGATTGGGGCAATATGACCAGATGAAGGATGGTGATTCGGTAGTGGCTATTGGTCATCCCTACGGATTGAATTACACCGCTACACAAGGGGTTATCTCTAAGGTGGACAGAATAAGAGAAGGAATAAAATATATACAAATAGACGCTGCGATTAACCCGGGAAACAGCGGCGGCCCGCTGGTGAATATGAGTGGCGAGATAATAGGCGTTAACTCATTTATTATTCGTGGAGGAGATAATCTTGGCTTTGCCTTACCGGTAAATTATCTGCGGGAAGCTTTGCTGATGTATTTGCCCAATAAAGGACAGGCTTCTACCCGATGTTTTAGCTGTGGCTACCTCGTTACTACAACAAATATTGATTCGGCAAAATATTGTCCAAGTTGCGGAACCGAGGCTAAGCTTCCGGAAGTTCCGGAAAAAGAAGTGGAACCTGTAGGAGCAGCCAAAACAATCGAAGAAATATTGAAAGAGCTCGGAAAAGATGTACGACTGGCCAGAGAGGGAGTAAACAACTGGAGTGTAAAAGAAGGTTCTGCAAAAATTAAAATCACTTATAACCCCGATAATTATTTTATTGCCGGAGATGCCTACCTCTGCCAAATGCCTGCTGATGCTACTAAAATAAAACCGCTATACCAGTTTCTGCTAGAAGAAAACTTCCGCACACACGGACTGGTTCTTAGCTGTGTCAAACAGAATATTGTGCTTAGCTGTATCATGTATGATCTTGATATGACAAAAGAAAACGGTGCTGAAGCCTTCCGAAATTTGTTTAAAAAGGCAGACCATTATGATGACTTTTTAAAACACGAGTACGCCTGTACTGAAAGACTGGAAGAATAACTACACCAACAATCTGCTTCCCTTTTTATACTTTTAATATGCATGAAGTACCGACTTTGGCATATTATTATATTTTTATTCTCTTATACCACACAACCGTTACAGGCACAAACCACACAGGTATTGCGCTATACCACGAGGGAAGGGCTAGCCTCTAATTCTATTTACCGTACCATAATTGATAAAAAAGGATTCCTCTGGATAGCAGGAGAAAGCGGCCTTAGCCGCTACGACGGAAGAATCTTTAAGAACTACTTCACGACCGAAGGCCTGCCTGACAATGAGGTAACTGAGCTTATGATTGACAGTAGCGGTACTTTGTGGGCAATGGCCTTTAGAAAAAAGCCGGCTTATTACAATGCTAAAAAAGATCGGTTTGAGAACAGTGATACCGACCCCGAACTGAGCAAGATTGAGATGGGTAATACCAGTATTTCCACCCCATTACAATACGGAGGCATCATTTTTTGCAATAATGAACGCAGCGTATTTATTTATAAGAATGGGAAGGTAACAGGGTGGAAAAAGACGTATAGCGATAAGATAAGTGGCCGGCCTGAAATGGTGATTGATTACCAGCCGAATAAGTATATCATTATAAGCAGCGATTCATTACGCTACCTTGAAGATGGGAAAATAACAAAGTCGGTCTATTTCGGACAAACCTTTACCTGGTGCGAGTATTTCAACAAAACGTTATTCATATTGCAAGCAGACGGAATTAGACGCTTTGTATTCAATAAATATGGTGAAGTCGAATCTTCCCAAAAGCAGCAATACCCCTTCAAATTGAAAGTAATGTGCCGTACAGGGGCCGATCTGGCGGTTACGTCTGTTAGTGGCAATACGTATACCGTTGACGCATCCACCCTATCACTGAAAGAGAACCTGTTCAGCCAGTTCATTATCAGGAGTGTGATGGAAGATCATAACGGCAACTACTGGCTATCTACTAAAGACGAAGGCCTGATAAAGATCCAGCAAAAAAGGATTTCCTCTTATACCGAGAACAAGGAGATGGTAAGAAACTTCAACGCAGTATTGAAAACCGATAAAATAATTGCAGGAAATAATAACGGCGAACTGTACATCTATGACGGGCTATACAGCCTTAAGAAGATAATCCTGAATACCCCAGAGAACAGCACAGATACCTGGGTACGAAACATACTGGACCTGCAAACCGATATTTATGTAGCTACACAAACCGGATCCTTTCTGATTGATAAACGAACCTACGCCGTAAAACGATCCTTTCTTGGCGGCATGAACAAATCAACAAAGGCTGCCTATAAACTTAATGATAGCATTCTTTTGTTTGGCGGGCATGCCCAATTATTTTCCTATAACATCAAGAGTGGAAAATTTACAGACAGCATCATAAAAAGAATAACAGCTATTGGCGCAGACAATGGAAATCAAATCTATATCGGTTCAATTGACGGCCTTTACCGGAAAGAAAAAAACTCCTTATACTATTTCGGGAATATCAATAAAGCCCTTACTTACCGAATAGTTTCTATATTAAATACAAAAGACGGATTATTATGGATTGGTCGCAGTTCAGATTCGATCCTTGTATTGAAAGACGATAAGCCTGTAACAGGAATACCCCTTGGAACAATGATACCCGGGAAAGTGTGTAAAGTATTATATAGTCAGAAACCCGGAGAGGTTTGGATAGGCACCGATAAAGGACTGAACCGGCTGCGTTATACTTTTACGGATAACAAATTCACCTATACAAATTTATACTTTAGTACTGCTGATGGGCTGATTGGAGACCAGGTAAATGATATCGTAATAAAGAATGATACGGTGTTTGCTGCCACTTCAGGCGGTATCAGCTATTTACCAGTTGATCTTACCCTCCCGTTAGCGGACATCTCTACATTTATTACCAGGGTTTCAATAAATAATACTGATACCGCTGTTTTAGCATCCTATTCGCTGCCATTTTCGATGAACAATATTCTTATTGAATTTTCGGCAGTTGATCTTACCGGCTTCAATCCAATATTTGAGTATAGCATCAACAATAAAGAATGGATAAGAGCGCAAAACAATACTCTTTCCTTGCAAAACCAACCTCCCGACAATTATACTATCCGGATACGAAGTATTAAAAGAGATGGCACTCCATCATCGCAGGTAGCCTCGGTTCAATTTGTAATAAAAACACCTTTTTGGAAAAGCAGTTGGTTCTGGGGTATATTAGCGATGACCGGTTTTGCACTCACACTTTTCCTGCTGCAAAAAAGAAACCGGCAACGGCAGCAAAAAGCAATTGAGAAAATAACTACGGAAAAAAAATTAACAGAGTTGGAAATGCAGGCATTAAAAGCGCAGATAAACCCACACTTTGTTTTTAACTGTCTTAATTCTATTAAAAGTTTTGTTTACGAAAAAGACTATATACAGGCTGACAGATACCTGGATAAATTTTCTGAGTTGATGCGAAGTACCATAGATAATTCTGATGCTGCCGTAATATCACTGGAAGAAGAAATAAAATACCTGGATAATTATCTTCAATTGGAGAAGCTGCGCTTCAACGAGAAATTTGAGTACCACATCATTGCAAATTCGATACCGGATAGAAAAAATTTATTTGTGCCAGCCATGTTGTTGCAACCGTATGTGGAAAACGCCATTCGACACGGCATCCGCTTTCTGGAAAATAAAAAGGGGCTGATAACAATTACAGCAATTACTGACAACGATTTTTTAATTTGTACTATCGATGATAATGGTATTGGCCGTGAAAAAGCAGCACTACTGAAAAGCCGCCACCATATCGAATACCAAAGCCGGGGTATGAGTATTTCCAAAAGAAGGGCAGAGCTTTATAATATTAAGCAGGAGATTGTTGATAAAAAGGATGAACAGGGAAACAGCCTGGGGACAGCTATTGTTTTAAAAACACCTATAGAGACAAAGCTGATCAGGCCATTTAAATAAAAGCAGAAAAACATACCCTTTTTTAAACCAAACATAACTATGAGCGACATTAACTGCCTGATTATTGATGATGAAGAAATGAATCTAAAACTGCTGCGGCAAATGCTGGAAACGCATTGCCGACAAATAAAAGTGCTAGGTACAAGCAGCTGCGCAAAGACAGGCCTCCAAATGATAGAAGAGCTGAATCCTCAGTTGGTTTTCCTGGATGTGGAAATGCCGCACATGAATGGCTTTGACTTGCTGCAAAAACTGGAGCCGGTTTCTTTCGAAGTGATATTTGTTACTGCCTACAGTCACTATGCCGTTGAAGCTTTCGAGCATCACGCCACCGGATATATCACCAAGCCGATCAATACTGAAAAACTGGTAAGCGCAGTGAATACTGCCATAAAAAGGGTAGAAGAAAAAAAGATCAATAAAAACCTTTTTTCCCTGCTGGAACAAAATACGAAACAGCCTGTGCCGGATAAGATACCGTTATCTACCACCAATGGACTGATCTTTGTAAAGATCGCAGATGTGATGTATTGCGAAAGCAGCGGGAATTACACCCATTTCTTTTTATGTGACGAAAAGAAGATTGTTGTATCAAGGCAATTGGGTGAATACGAAAAATTGTTGCCCGAAAATAACTTTACCCGTATACATGATAAATATATCATCAACCTCAACTACATCAAAGAATATATTAAAGGCAGCGGCGGCGAAGTAGTGCTGGAAAATGGAAAAGAAATACCCGTGGCCACAAGGCGTAAGGAAGACTTTCTGGCAAGATTTGAGAAATGGATTAAGAGGAAAGGTTGAGTATTTTGAGAGGCGGTCTAATCACAGATTCATAATTAGTAAAAGGATATATTTCCCCGAAACAACGGAACCTGTTCCCTTGGCACATATACAATCCTCCCCTTCACATATACAATCTCCTGCAAATCCCTGATTCTTCTCCTCATTTTTACATTGGCAACATAGAATTCGTTGCTACCATTCAAAACACTTCATTATGAGGAAACTGAAACTCCTGCTAACTGGCATTCTTGTAAGCCTTATTGCAAGCAGCCAGGCGGGGCAGATCAATCAGATTAATATTGTCAACTTTACCGTAAAAAATGTTTTGCCCGGCACGGTGGATAACTGGCTATCTACACCCGGTGCACTGGTGCTTACCGCACAGAAAGTACCCGGCACACAGGTAAGGGAACCAATGATGGTGTTGCAGATACGAAGCAATGGTGCTATAGTTTGCGGCAATTCAATGGCCAGTCCCAAACGAATAGATCCATTTGATGTACGGGTGTTTAGCACCGCCGACCTGCTAGGTTTACTGGGAAATTGTAATGAGCTTAAACCCGGAAATTATACCCTCTGCGTTCAGTTCTTCAACATTGATAAAGTAGCTATCAGCCGCGAAGTATGCAAAGACTTCCGGGTGGAAGACACCAATATTGATTATGCTCCGCCTACTCTTATCACACCGGACAATGGAAAGAAGTTCTCACTCACCGACTTAATGAAACCTCTACAGTTCCGCTGGACACCATTGGTACCAAAGCCAAGAGAGCCTGTGACATACCGCTTGCGTGTATGGCAACTGATGCAGGGGCAAAATGGTAATGCTGCTATGCGCAGCAATACCCCTATTGCTGATAAAGAAGTAAAGGAAATAACACAGGCCACACTTACCAATATATTAACGGGCCCTTGCCGACCACCCTATCTCTGTGATTTTATCTGGAATGTGCAGGCGTTGAACCGGGAGGGAAAACCGATGGGAAAAAACAACGGGATGAGTGAGGCCTGGACTTTCAGTGCTGCACAGCCAGACGAGATTTCACCCCCTCAAAATGTATTACCCGAAAATAACAAACGGCTTACTGTTGAAGAAGCACAAAGAGAGGTAAAATTTCAATGGACAGCCGTAGCGCCGAAGCAGATAGAACCAGTTACTTACAAGCTCAGGGTATGGCAACTGATGCAGGGACAAAACGGAACCCAGGCAATGAAAGCTAATAAGCCGTTGATTGAAAAGGAGCTGAGAGATATAACACAAACGAACGTATCCGGCCTATTGACGGGTCCTTGCAAACCACCTTATCTCTGTGACTTTATTTGGAACGTACAGGCACTAAACAGGGAAGGAAAACCATTGGGCAGCAACAACGGCACCAGTGAACCAACCATGTTCTTTGCTTCGCAATACATTATACAACTAGACAGCATTAAAGTAGTATGCACCTCAACTCCGGGAGTATATTCATTTTCTTATACACTGAGCAATGTAAATCCCGGAACGGCTACTCTTACCAACTTTGCTATTACTTCGAGTGTACCTGCCGGGGCTACAATGGGGCCGTTTGCACCACCAATAGGCACCAGCATCGCAAGTGGTAACCAGCTTACCGTTACCGGTACTATAAATGCAGCACCTAATTTATCTAACATCTGTATTGGTGCTGAGATAACAGATGCTGTGAACAGTTTCTGGAAAGCCTCAAAAGATACCTGCACACCGGTAGTACCCTGCAAATGCGATGTGTGTGATAGTGTAAAGATCGAAGTAAATCCCAAAGACGAGATTAAACTGGATGCAGCAGGGAATCTCATCCAAAACAATACCATTACGATTTCCCCCAAGCCCGTAAAATCAGTAAAAGCAGAACTCGTTTATTTCGAATATAAACCGGAAAGCGACGACTGTATGATCTGCAACAAAGACAGCAAGACGTACGGCAATTTCATTAATGCCTCCGCAGGTCTCGTTTCTCCTACTATCCCTTTTGGACATACAGTGAACTGGGTGCCAAACGGACAAACCGTTACTAGTCAGCCGCTAAGTTTTACAATCAGTATGCCACCCACAGTGAAATGCTGTGCAGCCGAAGTAAAATTGTGCATCCGCTATGTGGTCACTTTTATGGATTGTACGGTTTGCAATAAACTGGTTTGTTATTCCTATAACAAAAAATGTGATTGTAAATAACACCCCCATCAAAACAATCAACAATGAAAAAACTTATTTATATAGCGGCCCCGGTTTTACTGTTCGTTACTTCTTTATTGACGGCAAGCACACTCCGGGCGCAAAGCTGTAACCAGGTAGAGATATTATATACATCACCCGATTGCCTGCGGGATGAACAACATGAGCCAGGGTCACAAGGAGGGAAAGCCTGCAAGCCAATAGCTGTATGTGTTGACAACCTTTATACATACACATCATCGATTGTACTACCCGGATGGTCGTACAACTGGACAGTTACCGGCCCATCTGCTGTAACTATCAACCCCAATGCTACGTCACCCAGTGTAACTATTTCATGGCCACTGGTAGGAGCTTACACATTGACGCTTACTGCGGCCGACCCAGCAGGCAATGTGTTTACTTATTGTCTTTCGGTGAATGTTAAAGACAAACCGGTTGCCAATTTTACCTTTACACCTAACAATGTTTGTGCACCCAGCACCATCTCTTTTACCAATACAAGCACCTACAGTGGTGGTGGAGTAGCGTACTCCTGGGATTTTGGAGATATACCATCAGGAAGTAATAACTACAGCACGGCTGTAAACCCAACACACCTATATACCAATGCTGGGACCTATACGGTTACGTTAATAGCGTATACTTTTACCACGATCACCACAGGCAGTCCTGCTGGAGAACCTCCTGTAACAGTAATAAAGACCTGCTGTGCAGATACAATTACTAAAGTAGTTACTATTAAACCCGGCACTTTCAGCATTGAGTGTGTAACTACTGTTTGCGCTGGTGATACCGCTACTTATCATGCCACAGGTTGCCCGAACCCCTCTTGGGTAGTAACGGGTGGAAGTATTCAAAGCCAGGCTGGCGATAGCGTCACGGTTGTTTGGGGTAATGGAAATCCACAAGGCCAGTTGCAGGCCACCTGCGGAAGCTGTACCGTTTCGGTAACGGTTCCCATTATTCCAACCACGCCTGTTATAGTGGGAAATATTAATCCATGCAGCACATCAACAACATCTTATACATTACCGGTATTACCAGGTACATTTTATACATGGACGCTGACCAATATAACCACCAGCACAGACCATACTAATCTGTTGAATACTTACCCGGATAATAATACTGTATGGATAAACTGGGCTTCGGCACCTGCTGGTACTTACCAGCTTACAATCAACCTGGAAAATAAACATATTTGTTGCAGCAGTACTGGTTCACTCACAATTAACCCAACGGGGAAATGGCAGGCATTTACCGATCAGACGATATGCCAGGGCAGTGCTGCGAACCTGTATACTTTTCCGGCAGCAGGTACATTCACCTGGACAGTATTACCACCCAACACAGGTGTGGCTCCGCTAAGTGGTGGCTCGGGAAGTACATTTAATCCTACGTTTAGTTTGCCAGGGAATTATACGGTAGAAGTATATGAATCGGCAGGAACTTATTGCAACAGCGGTATTTCCAATAAACAACAAATAAAGATCAAAGTAATAGGCGTACCCGCACCGGGCACTATCAATGGTGCGGCAACCGGTTGTATAGGATCTACTTATTCTTATAACATGAGTACCGGTGCTCCTTCTGGTTATCATTATGAATGGAGTGTAACTGGTGGTACAGGAACATTTCAACCCGGAAATTTACCCAACGTAAGCGGTGATGCAGCTTCTGTAAACTGGACAACTTTACCAGGGATCATTTCTGTGTATCTTGTTTCAAATGGCAGCCCCGCCTGTTCATCCGCTGTAGTAACCAAAAATATAACACAGGCTACAGTGGGTACGATTACCGGAACAATGAATGTATGTGTAGATGGCACAGGCACCTATACTTTAAGCGGCGTTCCTCCAGGCGAAACTGTTAACTGGAGCATCACACCATCAAGCCAGGGAACGATCATCTCACCACCGGGCAGTAACCCGATTACTGTGCTTTGGCATGGCAGCACTTCTGGCCCAGGTCCATGGCCGGCAACAATCAATGCAACGACAGGTTGCGGCAACCCGCCACCACTATCCGGCATACAAGTTTTTCCTAAGTTTACTTTTACTATTACAAAAACAGGGACAGATGTTTGCCAACCAGGAGGAATAACTCTGGCTGTAACCGGAGCACCGCCAGGTTCTACTTATTTATGGAGCACTGGTCAAACAACAGCCTCTATAACTATTACGAATGAACCGATTTCTTATCCATTCTCATACACAGTTACAGCCACAAAAGGTGGTTGCTCATTTACTCAAACATATATTCTTGAAAATCCTTTCATTATAGTTCCCATCAAATGCGGGCTGGGAATTTGCAATGGAACGGCTACTAACCAGCAAATTGGCGTACAGGTCATCAAACCAACATCAGGCACTGTTACCTATCAATGGTATACAGGAACATACCCAGGCGGTGCCAATATTCCCGGCGCTACCCTACCCAATTATACAACACCTTCACATGGTAATTTTTATGTAATTGCAAACTATGGCAGTTGTCAGCGATACCTGAACTTTGTTGTGGATAAAGTATGCTGCCCGGATGTAAACGATCCAAGAATAACCAGTGTGGTGCGCAACAGTTGTAATTCGTTCACCTTTACGGGAACTACACCCAATCCAACAGGTGCTACTATTACCTGGAGCTTTGGAAACGGAGCCACAGCCACTGGCGCCTCTGGTGTACCGATCACCTATGTATATCCTCCGGGAACAGAGCCCGGTGATTACTGCGTAACCTTTTGTGTGGGACCTCCATCTCCCAACACAACTAATTGTTCGGGAAACTGTACTTCCACTACTGTAAGAGTGCCGCTGCTGGCAGGGTTTATTTACAAGCTCGGTTGTAATGGATGTTTATCTATTACCAATCTTTCTAAAATAGTGCCAACGAGCAGCTCTGCCACAGCTACCTATAATTGGAATTTTGGAGACGGCAGCCCCGTAGTAACCACTACGTCAGCCACACCTCCGGCACACTGTTATACATCTCCTACTCCCGCTACTTATACCATTACACTAATAATTAACTATTCTGATCCTTCATTAGGATTAATATGTTCAAGTACAGCTACGCAAACTGTCAATTGGGCGCCGTTGGCGATCAACGTAAATCCATCACCTGTCTGTACAGGAATATCAACAGCGTTCGGTATTTCAGGCTCTCCATCATTTAATATCATTACCTCCACCTGGAATTTTGGAGATGGTTTTACTGCATATACCACCCCAACAACACATATATACAATACGCCGAACCCATCTACACCAGTATCGCTTACCGTTACTGATGATCTGGGAAATACCTGTAGTGCCAACACAACTATAAATGTAAAACCGGGTATTACGAGTTGTACCATTCAACCAGCCTTCATTTGTCCGGGCATTCCGGCACTATTAACAGCTACCGTACCTGGTGCTGCTTACCTATGGCAGGTAGAGTCATCTCCAGGTAACTTTACACCGGCTCCGGGAGTAAATAATACCATGACATACAGTACATCAGTTCCCGGCTTTTACAGAGTAATTGTTACAGCCACGAATGGCTGTACTTGTACAAGCAATAAAGTGGAAGTGAAGACCGTAATAAAACCCAAAGCGATCATTGCCGTATCACCATCCAGTAAACTTTGCGGACCCGGACCTCACAGCATAACACTAAGCAGCCCCAATCACCTGAATAATTATACCTCTGACTGGTATGCTAATGGGAACTATGGCTCTTTACTTTCCAGCGGACCGTTCTATTATGCAACTGTTACAGCAACCACCGTTTATAATCTGATCTTAACAAATGAATATGGTTGTAAGGACACCTGCTCTCTGCAAGTAACTGTAAACCCGACACCGGCGCAGCCTGTTATTACATCCAGCCCGACCCTGTGTGAAGGTGTGCCTATTACACTGGCTGTAACTAATTATTCTAATAACATAACATGGAACACCGGAGCTACCACCACCAGCATTACTGTATCTGCAGCCGGACTCTATACCGCCACATATACTGATCCGGTAACTGGTTGTAGCAGCAGTAAGAATATAAGGATAAACAGAAGACCGCCAACAGACCTTTTTCCGCATTACTGCGAAAAGGTGCCCTGCACCTGCCGTGATTCATTGGGCAACTTTACCATTTATGCACCAAAACCATTGATCGGAGCGTTTGCGGCCAATTATGATATTCAATGGTATTTTAATAACGCCCCGGTTGGTTCTAATGGCAACAATCCCTCCTATTCACCTGCGGTGAATGGAACATATCATATAGTTGTGACCGATCCGCTGACCGGTTGTAAGGACACCAGCGATAAATATTCTGTTGTTGTATTGCCCTGTGATACTTGTAATTGTGAAGGCAGTTCGTGGGGAGATATCATCCTGAGCCAGGGAGAAAACAATCCCGGGAAGGCTGGGCCAATGGCAGGGATATCAGCACCCCAGTCATCATCAACAAACAAGGCAAAGGCCAATGTGCCACAGGGACAAAAAATATATTGTAAAGAAACCTATGAGCTGAAATGCAATCAGCCATATTCTATTTATCCTACTTACAACTGTAATGATACAATTTGCCCGGCAAAAGTTACCTACTCCCTGCAGCCGCCGACAGGACCTCCTATTACAGGAAATGCGCCGGTGACATTTACGCCAACGATAAGCGGCACTTATACTCTTACTCTTTATGGCTGGTGTAATGATAAGATATGTGATAGCTGTATCATTACCTTCAAAGTGGTCTGTGAGAAACCCTGTGACTGCAAGGGTAGTAAATGGGATACAATATCGATGACACAACAAAGCAATACCTCGCCAGTAGATGATCCGAAGGGAAAGGCTGTGATTGGTAATCCTCCCGGGACCGGCATCAAGCTGAACTGCAATAAAACGTATGATGTAAAATGTAAAACATCCTATAGCGTAAATGCAGGGTATAGTTGTGTTGGGACAAACTGCCCGGGCTCTGTACAATATGTTTTCACCGGGCCAACAGGCACTACTACTGGTGTAATGCCGCTTAACTTTAGTCTTACACAAAGCGGAACGTACACCCTTACGATGTATGGGTACTGCGGAACAACCAAATGTGATAGCTGTATTATTAAATTCAAAGCGGATTGCCCAACAGATACCACCTGCTGCCCGTATAATATTACCGTAGGAGGGAACCCGGTTACAACATTAACTACCCTGGCATCACCACCGGCTACTATTGCCAATTCCACTTTCAGTATATCAGGCCCGCCGGGAAATCTGTTCACAGAAATAAGAGCTGAAGTGGTGGACTATCTACTGAGCAGCAACTTTAATAATGAATGCCTCAGCTGCAAAACGTACCCATACGCCTGGGCCAGTATGTACCAGCCTGGTAATGCGGGAGCTATACAGCCGCAGATAACTATGTATAATAGTACCACCCCGGCATTCAATCCGGCGGGTAATGGTATGTACCAAAACCCAAGGGAAGTGATATGGGCCAGCAGTACACCATTTACCCTGCCATCTTCTATCAACTTATCGTTCCTGTTACCTGCCGCATCTATTATTGATTGTTGTGAACTGTCTGCGAAGATCTGTGTGAAGTTCACCTTCCGGGATAAGGATTGCAAAGAATGTGAAGTGATCGTTTGCTTTACTGTGGTGATAAAACCGGGAGGCGGCAATAATAATAAAGAGTGTAACTGTAGCATTAAGCCACTGTTGAAATGGGAAGGCGGCAGTAAAACACTAAGCTGTGGGGAAACGCTGGACCTGTTTGCGGGAAATATACCTGTAAGCCTGCAGCCCAACTTTGAATGCAAAGACGGAAATGGAAAAGATTGCAAAAGCTCCGGCCCAACAGTTACTATTAAAAAACCGAACAACACAACGCAGGTACTTACCGGACCGAATTATAATTATACCTACTCAGTATCCATGACCGGTACATATGAGTACACGATCGTTGGAGTATGTAATGGGAAAAAATGTGAGTGTAAAATTTATGTAGTTAATCCTAAAAAGTAAAAGGAATGAACTGTAAAAACAAGCTACTGCTTTTTATTTCCGTGCTGCTTTCCATCAACATCATGGCGCAAGATTCTGCGACTAAAAAAACACCATTCACCATCAGCGGCACGGCGGGTATAAGCTATGAACATTATGGCCTCAGTCGTAAACCAACCGGGTGGACAGGCTTTACCCCGCGAAGGCCCTGGAACCAGGTTCGGTTCAATTTTTCTCCCAACATGCAGTTTGGAAAGAATTTTTCCCTGCCATTCAATTTCAACTTCGCTACCACACCTACCAACTTTGCGGGGCCCTATGCGGGCATTGGCAAACAAACATTCGGGCAGTTCATTACCAACCCAATGAACAGCTTTGGATTGAACCCTAAATACAAATGGGCAGAGTTGCAACTGGGAACACAGTACTTAAACTATTCCGATCTGAGCACAGGGGATATCGGTGTATTTGGTGCTGGTTTTGATCTGCGACCTAAAGGATATTTTATAAAATTCTTTACCGGGCTTTCGCAGCAAGGAGTAAATTTCTTTACCGGCCCGCCTGCAACAACAGGAGCGTATAAAAGAACCAACTGGATGTTTTCATTGGGCAAAGCAAAAGAAGATAAATATGAGTTCGGTGTAAACTTTGTAAAAGCGAAAGATGACAGTATGTCTGCCTCGCCGCCACCGATGCTGATAAAACCACAGGAAGGCTTTACAATGAGTGTTGTGGCAAAAACTTTTTTCAATAACGGATGGTATGCAAAAGTGGAAGGAGCGCAATCCATCTACACGAAAGATCTTACGTTACCGCTTGATTCAGCCAAAGCATCGTTTAAGCCATTTATCAAAGGCCATTCTTCCACAGTAAAGGACTACGCTGGTGATGCTGCTTTTGGTAAAAAGGGAAAGAACCTGGATATCGGAATCAAATTGAAATATATAGGGGCCGGTTTTCAAACACCAGGGTATCCATTTATGCTGCCTGACCGGTTTGATTATACATTGAATACCCGCTTTAACGCCTGGAAAAACAAGGATGGTATTCACCGGATGAATGTAGTGGCCAGCATTGGTCAGCGAGTGAATAATGTAAGCGACAATACGCTGAAAGCAGAACAATTTATCGGCAACCTGAACTGGTTCACCCAATTTGATGACCACTTCAGCCTGAATATCAGCTTCAATAATTTTGGTTTTCAAACACCCGGTGGTATTAATCCTTATGGTATAAAAAATGTAAGTAACGACTTCGGTATTAACCCCTCTTATACCTGGGGCAACGATAAGGTAATACATATGATAAGCATGAATTACAACTACAGTAAGTATGATGAAAGAGATGTGCTTACAGGCAACATAACTTCTAATAATACCCACACCGGCTTACTTACTTATGTGCCTACTTATTTAACAAAAGAGCTATCACCAGATTTCAGCCTGATGTATTTTGACAACTCGATGCCGGGCTTTAAACTGAAGCTTATCACTATCAGTAGTGGATTAAGTATGCCTGCGTTGAAAAAGAAAATGAGGCTGCGTGGACAACTGCAGTACAACTACTCAAAAACAAATAGTTTTAAAAATAACAATAACCTCATCGCTTCTTTTTCCAGCGACTGGAAATTGTCGCAGAAGCTGACATGGACCACTTTTATCAGCAGTAATAATTTTAAGTATGGTGATGAGATTGTTCCAAATAATGCCAGCTATTTAGAAAGTATCATTCGAACGGGCTTTAACTATCGCTTTGGAAAATAAATTATTTGAAAACCTTTATAACAACAGATATGAAGAAAATACTTTTAACTGCGCTGATTGTAATGCTGATGATAACAGCCCCGGCACAGTTTAATACAAACCTGGTAGTGTCACCTCAGCCGCCCGGCTCTCTGCTCAGTTGGGGGTTAAAGGACCTGCGATACCTGGTGGTAAATCAAACCGGTGCTAACCGCCAGGCTTTGATCAAATCGACATTCAAGCTAGCTGATGGAACGATTGTAGGAACGACGAACCTTGCCAAAGCAAGAATCATCACCATCGCAGGAGGCAATACAATTTTTGAAGCACCAGATGTGATACCGCTGGATGCAATGCAATTTACCGGGAAGTATAAAACATCTTTAGATAAAACAGGGAAGCTGCCGGCTGATAATTACCAGCTTTGTGTGCAACTGGTAACACCTGTTGATTATATAAGGTTGAGTGAAGAGATGTGCCGCCCGTTCAACCTTGCCTCTTTCCAGCTTTCCATTCCGGTAATGCCCGCCAACGATATACTGCTGGACCCGAAACTGGCGCAAACCGCTATCACTTTCCGATGGACACCTATATCCCCAAGGCCCGTTTTTCCCGTAACCTACCGCATCATGGTTTTTGAAGTATTGGAAAAGCAACAACCAGTACAGGCAATGCGGAGCAATCTGCCACTATTGGTAAAAGATGTGATTGGCACCACCCAGTACATCTGGCAGCCACAATTAGGAATGATTGATGAAGGCAATACAGAAAACGAACAGAAGGCTGGCGTAAGCACTTCCCGATCCAACGTAAGAACGAAACAGGCGGTAAGAGGAAATGAAGAAGAAGCTGACTCAGCGAATACCCAAAAAGCTGGTGTAAGCACCTCCCGGTCCAACGTGCGGACAAAACAATTTGTATGGACCATCCAGGCGCTGGACCAACAAGGAGTACCCTTTGGTGATGGTAATATAAATGGAGATGGGATAAGTGAGCCTGCCGTTTTCCTGGTGGGCAAGGAAGTTGATAAATTAAAGGAAGAGATCAAGAAGTGAATGGGGGTGAGCAACGGGCAATTGGGAATGAGGAGTAGTAAGTGACTAGTGGGGAAAAGGCAATTGGGAGTTTCCTTGGAGACGGCAGGAGTTTCCTCCGAGACGACGGGAGTTTTCTTCGAGATGTCGGGAGTTCTCTTCGAGATGTCGGGAGTTTTGTCTTAGCAACATAAGTTTCCATAGCCCAAGCGACCTTACTTTTGCGGCATGTACAAAAAGCAACTGACGAAAGAACAGGCGCTGCAGAAACTGAAGCATTACTGTGCTTACCAGGAACGTTGCCATGCTGAAGTAAAGGAAAAGCTATATAGCCTTGGCGTTTGGAAAAAGGAGCATGATGAAATAATCTCTGCCTTGATAGAGGAAGGCTACCTGAATGAGGAACGATTTGCCATTGCGTATGCCGGGGGAAAATTCCGGGTGAAGCAATGGGGCCGGGTAAAAATAAAATACGAGTTGAAGCAAAAGCAGGTGAGTGAATACAGCATTAAAAAGGCATTGAAGCAAATTGATGAGGCGGAATATCTCTCGGTATTGAATAAAGCAGCGACTGAAAAATATGCTTCCTTAAAAGGGGAACAATACCTGGTACGTAAGAAAAAAACAATGGACCATCTATACCAGCGGGGTTTTGAAGGGGAGCTGGTAGCTGAGATTATGAAAAAAATAATTGAAAAGTAAAGGATCATCCCGCTAAGGTGTTTTCTCTTAGCGGGATGCAGCTTTTATTCTATTATGATCCTGGTTGTTTCATTTCCTGTAACCGTTTGCAATTGTACCCAATACATTCCACGCTGCAACGCCGGGAGAGAAACAGTGAAGTAACCCTGCTGCCTGCCTACCGATCTAAGCAATATCGTTCTTCCGGCGCCATCCAGGATTGTTATACCCGTGACTTCTTTCTCTGCAACGACCTGGAGAACCTGGTTATTAATGACTGTTGGGAAAACTTTGATCTTTCCGGTCTCTTTTCCATTGATACTGATGACCGGTGAGTATGTAACGGAGCCGTTATCTTCTTCTATCTGTAACCGGTAAAACAATTTTCCTGTTTCAGCGGTATAATGCCTGAATTGATATTGCTGATCACCGGCCTGGTTGACAGCCTGCACATCTCCGGAAGCCTGCCAGTTGCTGCTTTCGCCCCGGAATTCAACTATGAAACGACGGATATTTTGCGAAGCAGTTACTTCCCAAAATAATTGATTATAACCAGGTTGTTTTTTTCCAGAAAAAGACAGCAGTGATAATGGCAAAACAGTTGTTACATCAACTTTATATACACTTCCACCAAGCGAAACTGCATATAATGTTCCGTTGTCTGCTTCACCAAAGCCAGAAATATTTCCTGGTAAACCAGCTTGCCGGCGGGTGATCCAACCGCCACCACCATCGGAATTAATAAGCCATACATTGCCTGAGACATAATCTGCACAGATGTAATATCCCTGGAGTACAGGATACTCTGTACCGCGGTACACAAAGCCGCCGGTAATGGAAAAGCCGCCAGTTGCAAATACATGCGGATAAACAAAAATGGGTGATGTATAACTGGACTGTGGCAAACAGCCTGTTGTATTATACGGAGCATTTCCTTCATAACAACGCCAGCCATAGTTTACACCCCCGGTAGAACCAGCGGCACGAAAATTCACTTCTTCCCAACTGCCTTGTCCCACATCAGCTATCCACATATCATTGGTGCTTCGGTCGAAGCTCCAGCGCCACGGATTGCGAAGACCGAGGGCCCAGATATGATCATCTACAGTTGGATCGGCAACGTAGGGGTTATCGGCTGGTATTGTATAATAAGGAGGGGTTAAAAAATTATTTACATCTATACGGATCATCTTACCGAGTAGCGACAACCCGTTTTGTGAATAGTTATTAGGATCGCCGCCACTGCCACCATCGCCTGTACCAAAATAGAGATATCCATCTGGTCCGAAATTCAGATCGCCGCCGTTGTGATTAGAAAAAGGTTTCGGAATATTGAGCAATACCACACCACTTAATGGATCGGCGAGGTTAGGATTACCTGCCTGTGCCTGGTAGCGGCCAATGGTAATATCACCACTAAGGTTGGTGTAGTACACAAAGAAATAGCGATTGGTTTCATAGTCAGGATGAAATGCCACACTGAGCAATCCCCGTTCTCCTCCGCTGGTAATGAGGGTGCTCATATCAAGAAATGGTGTTGCCAGCAGAGATATTCCATTGTGGATGCGGATCCTTCCTCCCTGTTCTACTATAAAAAGGCGGTTGGTACCATCGCCTGCCCCGGTGATATCAACAGGCGATGATAAACCCGAAGTGATGAAATTGTTGAAGCCGACAACTGGCTGTGCCTGAATATAATTATGGGTGGAGAAAAATAAGACGGTGCTGAAAAACAAGGATTTCATTATGCGGAGTACAGGTTTTCTCATAGAAGAATGGTTTTATAAGAAAGTATTAACAAATTCAGTGCCTGACTGGAAAATAATGCCGGGCACAGAGAAGAAAAACTACGAAGGGGAAATACAGGGATAAAATAAATGCGGGATAAGAACAGCACTAACAGGATGAGGGAGAAAGGTTTATTTGCCTGCGCTGTCTGGTATATTAATGGAAACAATAGTTCCTTTCCCTTTTTCGCTGGTAATAGATAAGGTAGCCCCCATCATTTTCAGCAGGTCTTTTATGATAAGATATCCCAGCCCGTTCCCCTTTCTTTTATCAATATTGGCAGAGGAGATGATGAACTGATCGGCCATTATGTTTTGAATCTGCTCTGGCGTCATGCCTACTCCTTCATCTGTTACAGTTATTACGGTTGCTGTTTCTTCTGTGGTGCCACCGATCACAATTGTTCCCTTTTCAGAAAAATGAATAGCATTTGTGAGCAGGTTATAGATCAATATCTTCAGCGGTTCAAAGTACTGACGTATCTCCATGACCGGGTCTACTTCATTTCTTAAGAGCAATTTTTTTTGTTTGCCTGCTGAGTTAAGTATTCCCAAGACCTGGTTCACGACCTCATGCACATTAATATTTTCCTTTGATAACCGCCTGTTCTCATTCTGGTATTTTATCCAGTTCAGAATATTGGTAGAAAGAAACTGAAGCTCCTGCGAGGTGTTGGCCATTTCCTGTATCGTTTCCTGTTGCAGTTCTTCGGGCATGAGTTTTCTTTTTTCCAGCAGGTTTTTTCCGGCTACTGTCAGGAATTTTAACGGGGTTACAATATCATGGCTGATAATGGAAATAAGACGTGTTTTAATGGTGTTGTTCTTTTCCAGTATTTCGTTTTGTTCCAGCAGCTCCCTGGTTTTTTGATCTACCTGCTTTTCCAGTTTCCGCTGTCGTATTTTATACTGTCTGGTGCGAAGCCTTAGAAAAACAGCAATAATGCCAATAAGCACTAAAGCGCAAAGTGCGAAAAACCACCATCGCTGATGCCAGGGGGCGGGAATGCTGAACCTGATCTCTTTATAAGAATAATTATTTACACCAAAGCCGTTCAGTTTCCTGATATGCAGTACATAATCTCCCTTACCCAGGTTATTTAATTGTATTGAGGCACCATTTTCTATATTGATAGGTTTCCATTCTGTGTCATCATTCATTCTGTATTCCAGGTAGATATTTTCTTTGTTACACCAGGCTGAAAAGCCAATACGTATGAGTATATCATGCCTGGAGGCTGAAAGAGGTTTCTCCTCCAGCGCAGGAAGGACCATTCGTTTATTGTCTACCAATACTTCATCTACAAATATTTCCCCGTCAGGCAATACAGGCGTAGCGGTTACCGGATCTACCCATAGCAAACCCTCCATGGTTGGAAATGAGATCGTTTTATTTTTCAATAACAAGGCACAGGGAGCGCATCCTCCATTCATCTCGGTCATATCCATTCCATCCCGCCGGCCAAAGTAATGGTAATATACCTGACGGGCACCTGTTTCATAAGCGTTTATCATTTCATCTATGCTGGCTTTGAATAAACCCCGGTTGGTACTTATCCAGCAAAAGCCATTGCCATCGTCAACAAAACAGTGTGTAAAAAGAAGATACCGGTTCTTATCAAGCGGTAATGGTTTTACTTTTCCATTTTTACTGATGAAGAGACCGTTGCCGTAGGTGCCAAAGAAAATATAGTCTTTGTATGTCCAGATAGTACGTACACAATAATTTCCGGGATCAAAGAGGGTGTCTAATTTATTAGCAGCTATATCATACCGTAAAAGAGCATTGCAATTAGCGATAGCCAGCACACCGGGGCTGATCTCTTTCATGTCGAAATGAGTGCGGAGCCTGTCTGGCTGCAGATATTTATATACTTGTATCAGCGAGTCTCCATCCATTCGGTAAATACCAGATTCACTAACCAGGTATTTATGGCCTCCGGAAATAGTCATTACCAGTTGGGAAAAGTTTTCCCTGATCTTGTAAAAAGGAGTGAGCTGGCCTGTTTTGAAGTTATAGCTGTGCAGGCAGGATATACCTGGCCGGGCACTGGGTTTGATAAACCAAAAAAGAGAATCGCCCATCATATAGGAGCTGATGCTGAAAGCTCCATTGAACAGGGGCTTGGCCAGTTCCGGCTTATTCTTACCAAGTATATGTCCCTCGTTGGTCATTACATTTCCATCGGGAAGCTCTACCTGGGAGTAGTAAGATGTTCTTTCGTTGGCGCTTTTTCTTTCCTTGCGCATCGGTTCTACTTTGTTTTTCCGGATAATGATGATACCCTTAGAGTCGGTTCCTAAAAAAAGGGTCTTTGCTGATTCATCATATTGAGCATAGCGAATGAGCACATCTACGGGAATGCTGCTGCAAATACTCTCTGCATTAAGGACCCCATTCTTAAATCGTAAGATCCAGGCATTATTCCTGTTAATAAGCACAGGGTGATCCATGCCATTTTCCCATATAAAAAGACTTTCTTTTATAACAGGGCGATGAGCAGCATTGTCGAAAGATATTTTAGCAGCGGATAGCCGGAACGTGGCTTTATCAAGCTGCTGAATATTGCCAGTACGGTCAACCAAAAAAATATCTTTTTCACTAATAAAGGCTGATGAGAAAGATGCACCTGGTAATGATACAGGTTGCGGAGATTGCATGGACAATGTAAAATGATATAATGTACCCGCATGCAGTATGAAGCAGGCGGTGTCATTTGCGGGCAACACTTTATCAAACTGTAGTGCAAAGGGACCGATAATTTTTTCGTGATTGGCATTGTAAAAACGATCTGACACCGGCAAGGTGAAAATATTGCTGCGGGAATTACCGGTGATTACTGCTTTCTTTAAGAAAGAAAGGGAGTTCTTTTGCACATAAAAAATATTACCGGTATTATCAGCGGTAAAAATTGTACCGGCATTATTGCGAACAAGAAACAACACTCTCTCATTGGTAATTTGCGAGTTGTCTTCGTTGGTATAGATTTTAAATGATACGCCGTTGAATCGCACCATACCAGCCTCTGTAGCAATCCATAAAAAACCGGTCTTACTATCCCATTGTAAACCCTTGGTGCCGTTTGACGGAAGACCATCTTCTGTACCCAATTGCTGGATATGATAATTGGTACCCTGCTGGGCAAGGATTGCCACAGGCGCCAGTAATAGTAAGCAAATAAAAAGCAGCCGCTGAGCCATAACGGGATTACTTTAACAAGTTACAGTAATCTCTTTTAATAATTTACATTGTATAGTGTGGCGAGCTCCATCAGTTCTTTAATATTCACCGCATTTGTTTTTTCATAAATACGGGTCTTGATAGTGGAGACGGTGGTCATCTTCAGGTTTAGTGTTTCGCCGATCTCTTTGGTGCCAATACCTTTTAGTACATAATGAAGTATTTCCAGTTCCCTTGGAGCTAGGGCTGAGAAAGGGTTGTCATGATTTTGAAGGAGTGGTGCTTTTTTGAGCAATAGTTCATTTTGCAGGAAGCGCTGAATGGCCTGGTTTATTTCTTCTTCACCGACGGATTTAGACAGGTAGTGATTGATACCATATTGTTTTACTGCTTCTCCATATATCTCTGCCGGCTGCATGGAAAATACCATGATGTTCAGTTCCGGGTACACCCTGCGGATGTTGGGAATAATTTCGAGTGTATTTCCATCAGAAAGAATGATATCTAAAATAAGATGCGTGTATTTTTTTTTCACCAGTTCTTTCATCAGGTCGTTGCAGGTACCTACTTCGTGAATATCATTATACCCAAGATTGAGCTGCATAAAAAGCTTAAGGCCTTTTCTTATCATACTGTGATCATCAGCTATCAGAATACTTGGTTGCATTATGGAGAAATTGAGCTCGTTCCTTTATAAAATTACCTGATTATAACCACTGTTCCTTTCAGTAACTGTTTTTTGTCGTCATTCAGTTCTATCATGTACACATAGGCTTCATTGGGCTGGGCTACACCTTTGAAAGTGCCATCCCAGGGCCGGCTGATATATCCTTTAGCCTCAAATATTTTAAATCCGCCTTTATTATAAATACTTACCCTCGCATCCGGATAGAGTGCTAAACCCGGAATGACCCATTTATCATTTTTACCATCATTATTCGGTGTAAAGGCATTTGGCACATATA
>JAEUVL010000305.1 GCA_016786965.1 Chitinophagaceae bacterium | reverse complement strand
GGACATTGCCTGTGGTGAAGGCTATGGCAGCTACCTGCTGGCTGCAAAAGCAGCGTCCGTGACCGGGATGGATATTGATAACACCACTATCAACAAGGCAGCACAGAAGTACCCAAAAGATAATCTTCGTTTTACACAGGCAGCTGCTGAAAAAATACCGGCGGCTGATGCACAGTTTGACATGGTAGTGAGCATTGAAACGCTGGAGCACCTTGCGGACCATGATACCATGATTAAAGAAATAAAACGGGTATTAAAGCCAGGCGGGTTATTAGTTATTTCCACACCCGATAAAAAGAACTATTCAGATAAAAGAAACTATAAAAACCCTTTTCACCTAAAAGAGTTGTACCGGAACGAATTCGAGGCTTTATTAAAATCGGCCTTCAGCCAGGTAAGAATATATGATCAGCAAATGACCTATTCCTCTTTTATCAATGAAGCTAATGCCACCGGGCTTACTACCTACTCAGGAAATTATTCTTCCATAGAAAAGAATAAACCCGGTGAAGCATTGTACCTGCTGGCCCTTGCTGCTGACAGTGATCTGCCTACTTTGCCCAACAGCCTTTTTACTGGCCAGTCGATCGTTGAGCAGGCTTTGGCTGAACGGGAGAGAATGGTGACCAATACCCTAACATATAAATTGGGCCATGTGCTGCTCTATCCTTTCAAACTGTTACGGGGTATCTTTAAAAACTAAATGGTGGCATGATCCGATTCTCCGTCATAATTCCGAATTTCAATCATGCTCCGTTCCTTGCAGAACGTATCGACTCTGTATTAAATCAAACATACCAGCATTTCGAAGTAATCATTTTGGATGATCACTCTGCTGATAACAGTAAGGAGATCATCGAAAATTACCGGCAGCATCCGAAAGTGAGCCATATTGTGTATGCAGCGAAAAACAGCGGTTCACCATTTGGTCAATGGCAAAAAGGAATTGAATTGGCGCAATATGAGTGGATATGGATCGCTGAAAGTGATGATGTGGCAATGCCCCGTTTCCTGGAAGCGGCAGCCGGAAATTTATCTCAGGAGGAAAATGCCGGTCTCTGGTATTGTAATTCAACCGTTCGAGTTCCAGGCCGGCCAGATACTACAACGGCAGCTATTTGTAATGAGCTTTTTCAAACAAATACCTGGAACGAAAGCTATACCCAAAGCGGAGCAGATGAACTTAATAATACATTCCGGTTCCGATCCCCTGTTTTAAATGTAAGTGCTGTGGTATTCAGGAGGGATGTATTCAAAGAAAAAGCCCCTGACCTGTCGGCATTCAGATATTATGGCGATTGGTACACCTATATTAGTTTATGTCCTGGTATTTCTGTTGTTTACAATAAAGAAGTGTACAACATCTACCGGAGAACTGACAGCAGCCATAGCCAGTTGATGGATACCCGCAGCAAACTACAGGTGAAAGAAGAATGCTTTCGCATCCTTTTATGTCTACACAGATCTTCACTGGTAACAGATAAAAAAGGACTGCTGCGCTGGTTCGTTGAAAAATATGTGGGCTTGGGGTTTAAAACAGATGGCCTGCGGCTAACAGGAAAGCTGGTTGTAAAATATTATTCCATTAATTTCAGGCTGGCAACAAAGGTATTGGTGAAAGCACTTTTGATCAAACTAATGCCCCGGAGTAAATAATAATCCATGCGAACCTTCTGTACGATCATAACGCACAATTATATACCATATGCAAAAACCTTGCATCGTTCGCTGGTGCAATTCAATAAAGAGGAAAAGCTGGTCGTGCTGATCGTAGATGGTGATACCCCAATTGAAGCCGAACCCGGCATCAGCTATCTCCGTATCAATGATATCTATAATACACCAAAGGCAGATATCATTTACAATAAATACGCACAGCAAGATCCGGATGCCCTTCGCTGGGGTTTAAAACCTGTACTACTTTCCTACTTACTCACAAAAGGTTATTCAAAGATCATTTTTGCAGATTGCGATCTTTATTTTTTCAATCCATACGAGTTTCTTTTCCAGGAGCTGGATACCCATGCTGTACTACTTACTCCCGGCAGCACCACCCGTAGCCCGCAGGTACATGAAGAAGAGTTCCTATCCGGATATAAATACGGTCAATTCAATGCCGGCTTTGCAGGTGTTACTGTTAATGCTCAACCTATGCTGAATTGGTGGGCTGATTGTTGTGCTTACCGAGTGGAAACCAATTTTAATGATGGATTATTTGTAGATCAGAAATACCTGGACGCTGCGCCGGTTTTGTTTGATAATGTAGGCATCGTCCGCCACAAAGGTTGCAATATTGCATTTTGGAACCAGCATGAAAATAAGCGGGTGTTAAAGGGTAGCGAGGTATGGATCAATGGGGAGTTTCCGGTCATCTTCATTCATTTTACCAATAAATACATACCAGAGTTATTAAATGGAAATGATCCACTCATCTACCCTTATTTCCTGGCGTATGAAAAAACGTTCAATGAATCAGGGAGTACGCTGAAAGAATTCATTCCCGGCTTGCCGGAATATAAAGAACCTAATGTACTGTTGCGCATCAAAAGAAAACTATTGATACGCACCCGGATAAAGAGATGGCTGTTCAGACTCAGTCAGCAATAATTTAATTTCACTTTGTTACCATGACGATCTGCATCGCTACAAGTAATTTTCCACCTCAGACCGGAGGTATCGCCACTTTCTATAAGCATTTGGCCAAACTACTTGTAAAGGAAGGGCATATAGTCATTGTGCTGATGGCTGATGAGAACAAAGAAAAGAAAGATGAAGTGGTGACAACAGACGGTTTTAAGATCATTCTGCTCCGTGAAAGATACCAGGCTTTACGGTCACAGTATGCTCCTTACTTTGCTTCTGGCGGATTGGATGCACCCGGCTGGATTGCCGCCGGGATGGCCATGAAAGATTGGTTGATGTACAACCACAACAGTTATGATATTGACATTATCGAAGTGAGCGACTATGGGGGCATGGGTATCTTTCTTAAAACAGCAAATCTGCCCCCGGTGGTTGTCACTGGTCATGGCACTTTCACCCAGCTAAGCCGCTACAATATTGTGAAAGAAGATGACCAAACAGCGATCATCCGCCGGCTCGAACTCCTTTCTCTGCAAAAAGCAGATGCAGTGATTGCACACAGCCCTTCTAACCAGGCGGATCTTGCACAACTATCCGGGAGAGTCATCGAATTTGCCACTGCCCCGTGGATGAGTAAAACGAAAACTATTACTAGCACCAGCCATAAAGTGATCTTTGCGGCAGGTGGTTTGCAAAAAGTAAAAGGCGCCATCACTTTGGCTGCAGCTATAAATAGCTGTGCAAATCAAAGCGAACAGGTAGAGGCCTCTTGGGCAGGCGGCGATACCTTTACTGCTCCCGGCGCCACGAGAATGAGTGAATACCTTGAAAAAGAATTTCCCGCTGTCTGGAACAAACAGTTTACCTGGCTGAAGGAACTATCACATGCCGAATTGATGACAAAAATGGCGGAAGCAGAAATGGTGGTGATACCTTCCGAATGGGAAACGCTGAGCTATGTGGCACTGGAAGCTGCTGCCATGGGTAAGCCGATCATCCTAACAGCCACTACAGGTATTGTATACCTTTTCGAACAGGAAGAAACTGCATTGATAGTGCCTGCCAATGATCCCCGGCAGTTGGCATTGGCCATACTTCGTTTACAAAACGATGCTTCACTAAGGGAACGACTGGGCAGCAATGCTGCCGCCATGATCAACAGGGTATTTATAGAAAAGAAAATAACCGATGGAAGGATCAATCTGTATCAAAGGACCATCCGTGAAAAACAACCGACCACAGAAGCAAACAGTGATGAACTCCAGTTCCTGAAAAAATATATCACCCCAGGAAGAAAATATTTCTATACATTCAAAGCAATGCTGAAAAAGATACTGAGGAATCATTAATATGGGATCAGCCAATCATCATATCGCTATACTCTGCTCACGGCTCGATCTGCCCGGTGGGATAGAAAGAGCTGTGGTAAATACAGCTAATCTTTTTTTTACCAAAGGGCACAAAATAACCCTGGTAATACTGGATGATACGGACAAAAGTTTTTATCCCATCCACTCCGGAGTACAGGTATTGCAACAACCTCTTTCGTTTGGAATTACACCCGAAGGGAATGTGATCACCCGAAAAATAAAACTACTGGGTGATGTGCTGAAGCTGCGCCGACTGCTAAAGCAATTGCAGGCGGACCTTATCATTGCCTCAGAATACCCGCTGGCTGCAGCGGCTATACTGGCAGGCGGAAAGAAACAATCTAAAGTGGTCTCCTGGGAGCACCATCATTACTATGAACTGCAACGGAATTCCTTTTGGAATAATGTGTTCCGCCTCACCTATCCCCGCCTGGATGCTATCGTATGCCTGAATAAAGATGAGCAGCAGTTGTTTGCTTCCGTTAATCATAATCCGGTAGTGGTGCCTAATTTTATTGACGCTGTTAATCCAGCAGATACCAATAGCCAAGTTATACTTACGATTGCCCGGTTAACAGCGGTAAAAGGCATCGAACACCTGTTAAAGGTGGCTAAAGCGGTTTTAACAGCTCATCCTGATTGGAAATGGAAACTTATCGGTGATGGAGAAATGAAAGCAGAAGTGCTGGCGTATATAGAAACAGAAAAACTGGAGGGAAAGCTGATCCTTAGACCACCGGTTGACCATAACATCATGTCCGAATACCAGCAGGCTGCTATGTATGTGATGACATCGCTAAATGAATGTTTTCCTATGACATTACTGGAAGCGCAATCAGCCGGTTTACCCTGCATTGCATTTGATTGCGAAAGCGGTCCGCGGCATATTATTACGAGGGAGAATGGGATGCTGGTAAAAAAAGAAGATACCACTGCTCTCACACAAGCTATTTCAACACTTATTAATAATGAATCGCTGAGAAATTCTATGCGGGAAAAGGCATTGGAAAATGTACATCACTTCTCACCTGACACGGTGTATGCATTGTGGCAACAGCAGGTTTTTACTCTTTTATAAGCAGGCGACCGGTCCAGTCGATGCGGTGAAAGAAAGCATCTTTATGTGCGGCGAAATATTCATCTGTAGCTGTTCTGGCACCTTGCCAGGCCCCATAATCATCGATGATCAATATTCCCTTTTTTGATAATAAAGGATACAAGTGCTGCAGTTCGTGTTTCGTTGATTCATACCAGTCCGTATCTAACCGC
>JAEUVL010000597.1 GCA_016786965.1 Chitinophagaceae bacterium | reverse complement strand
GGCTGCATTTTCCAATGCCACACGGCTAACTTTAGTTGGGTCGATCACCCCAGCTTTGAACAGGTTCTCATACACTTCGGTGCGGGCATTGAAACCATAATCGCCTTTACCCTCTTTGATCTTTTGTACCACGATAGATCCATCGATACCGGCATTAGCGGTCAGGGTGCGGATAGGCTCTTCCAGGGCCCGGCGAACGATCGCCATACCTGTTTGCTCATCTGCTATCTGGCCTCTTACTTTGGGATCGAGTGCCTCAATGGCACGGATATAGGCCACGCCACCACCAGGTACTATACCTTCTTCCACGGCTGCCCTTGTGGCATGCAACGCATCGTCAACCCTGTCTTTCTTCTCTTTCATTTCCATTTCGGTAGCTGCACCAATGTACAATACAGCTACACCACCAGCCAGTTTGGCCAGGCGCTCCTGTAATTTTTCTTTATCATAATCAGAAGTGGTATTCTCTACCTGTGCTTTGATCTGGTTCACACGGGCAGTAATATCTGCCTTCTTGCCTTTGCCACCAACCACAGTTGTGTTGTCTTTGTCAATGGTAACAGAAGAAGCCTGTCCGAGTGAAGTAAGATCTGCACCTTCCAGTTTATGTCCGAGTTCTTCACTGATAACAGTACCTCCTGTGAGAATAGCGATATCAGTCAGCATTTCTTTCCTGCGGTCGCCAAAACCAGGTGCTTTTACAGCGGCCACTTTAATAGTGCCACGCAGTTTGTTTACCACCAGTGTAGCCAGTGCTTCGCCTTCCAGGTCTTCTGCAATGATCAGCAGCGGGCGGCCACTTTGTGCTACTTTCTCCAGTATATGGAGGATATCTTTCATAGCAGATATCTTCTTATCATATATTAGTATGTAAGGATTCTGCAGTTCAGCTTCCATCTTTTCGCTGTTCGTAACGAAGTAAGGAGAAATATATCCACGGTCGAACTGCATACCTTCCACCACATCTACAGTGGTGTCAGTGCCTTTTGCTTCTTCCACGGTGATAACACCTTCTTTGCCTACTTTGGCGAAAGCTTCAGCGATCAATTTACCAATGGTCTCATCATTATTAGCAGAAATGGTAGCCACCTGCTGTATTTTCTTACTATCGTTTCCAACAGTTTGAGATTGTCCTTTCAGGTTTTCCACTACCAGGCTTACTGCCTTATCAATACCCCGCTTCAGGTCCATCGGGTTGGCACCTGCAGCTACCATTTTCAATCCTTCGCTGATGATAGACTGTGCCAGCACAGTAGCTGTGGTAGTACCATCACCTGCGATATCGGCTGTTTTAGAAGCCACTTCTTTTACCATCTGGGCACCCATGTTTTCGATCGGGTCTTCCAGTTCAATTTCTTTTGCCACGGTAACACCATCTTTAGTTACCTGCGGTGCACCAAATTTTTTCTCGATCACCACGTTGCGGCCTTTAGGGCCTAATGTTACTTTCACAGCATTGGCGAGTGTGTCAACGCCTTTCTTCATTTTATTTCTTGCGTCAATGTCGAAGAAGATTTGTTTTGCCATAATATTTAATTTGAAAATTTGATAATTAGATGATTTGGAAATAAGTTGAAAACCGGAGTGGCAATTGTCAAATTGTCACATCTCCAAATTTCCAAATTACACTATCGCCAGGATGTCCGACTCTCTCATGATAAGGTAGTCATCACCTTCGATCTGGATCTCGGTACCGGCGTATTTGCCATATAGCACCGTGTCTCCTGTTTTTACTGTTACGGGCTCGTCTTTTTTACCAGGACCGGCAGCTATTACCACACCACGTTGTGGTTTTTCTTTTGCAGTGTCCGGAATAATGATGCCGCCAGCAGTTTTTTCTTCGGCAGCCGCAGCTTTTACAATTACCCTGTCGTGCAGTGGGGTAACATTCACTTTCTTAGCCATAGTTTTATTGATTTTGAGTTTTTTGAATTTGCAGCCTGCCTTCACCAAAGTTTCAGCAGGCAGGGCGGCGAAGGTACAGGAAATACCATGCCGCTATGGTGAAAAGGACATTTTTTCAGACTTTGGTGATACAATTGGCAGAGATATGCTATCCTTCATTGGAAGACAGGACATTTTTTCATCCCCGAAAGGCCAATAAAAAAGCCGTTCTCTTTTCAGAGAACGGCTTGCAAGCAAGTTATCAGTCATTTATTCTTTTAGTACCCTGGTGATAAACCGTTGACCATCGATAAAAGCTTCTACCATATATGTACCAGCAGCCAATTTTGCCGGTGACACATTGAATTGCACCACTTGTTCGCCCTGGCTGATGACCCGGCGGGCAATGATCCGGCCGCTCATATCTGTAAGCCGCATCTCTCCTCTGCTTTGCGGAGGTTTTACAAAACGGAGGGTAATAATGTTGCTGAACGGATTCCCCAGTAGCTGCATATCCTGACCAGCACCCTGGAGTTTTATCAGTACAGTATTACTCAGTTTGTTGTTGTTGTCAAGGTCCACGCTGCGAAGCCGGTAATAGTTATTTTCAGTCAGCGGCTCCCTGTCCACATAGCTATATTGCCGGGGTGAGTTGCTATTGCCCGCTGCCGGAATAGTGGTAATGCGCCTGAAACTGATACCATCCAGCGATTTTTCCAGTTCAAAGCTCTTACTGTTGTACTCGGCTGAAGTGGTCCATTGCAGTAAAGAGGTTTTTCCCTGCAGTGTTCCGGTGAAGTCGGTAAGCGTAACTGGTAGAGGGAACAGACTTAAAGAGGTCTTCCACATTCCATACCCATGAGTGCCGACCAGCAGGTTGGCATCAGATGGCCGTAAGGCCAGGCTGGTTACCACTGCATTGCCAATATCGGCCGCTCCTTCCTGTGTCCAGCCGGGGGTGGTTGGGAAACCTGTACCGGAACGATACAGCCCAACTGATGTGCCCACATAATACTGTACTTCTGTAGAATTAGGTACCGCATGAATGGCAGAACTGCGGTAAGAAGGCAGTGTGAGACTTCCTTCCACATTTGTCCAGGTAGGTGTAGCAGAATTGGCATTGCCGGTCCACCACACATTTCCTGTAATGCCATAGTTAGAAAGTGTAACCAATATGGTATCATCATTTCTTGGGTTCACTGCAATGCTGCTGATATTACCTACAGGAAAAGCTCCTGTGATATCTACGGGTGCGGTGGCTGCAGCAACACCTGTGGGATCATCCAGCCTGAATACCCGACCATTGGAAGTACCAAAGAAAAGGCTTGATGTGGCGGCACTGTAGGTGCCTCTTGTTACAGCTATGGCCGAAATATCATTGGCTGCCCCAACGGCAGTGGCAATACCAGTCATAGAGGTCCATGTAATAGAAGTTACTGAAGAGGCTGAGGTGGTACGGTATAATGCGTTATCATTAGCATAATAAAGTGTCTGCGAATTATCAGGATCCAATTTGAAAAGCGTAACAAATAATCCTGAATTTGTTTCACCGGTTGGGGTGATGCCAGTAGAAAATCCGAGAGCCGTCGCAGATGTTCTGCGGTTGATAAACCCTGACTGTGAACCCACATATTCATATTGTGTACCAGCAGTTAAAGCCGGATCATTCAGGCCTACAGATACTCCATCACCTCCCCAAACCATTTCAAAGTCAGTGCCGGTGCCGCCAATATTCCTGGTTGACCCATTATCCTGTGCTCCTCCCAATACTTTGCCGTTGCTTACTCTTGGATCAATATCCACATAGTAATACTGGTAGGTACGGTATCCCACATTTATTTGTGTCCAACTTACAGTGCCTGCCAGAATGTCAGTGGTACGTTGAATACCGCCATCATTTCCGCAAAGCAAAATAGAAGGGCTTCCGGGTTGAAAGGTAAAAGAATGTATGTCTGGGTGGGAACTTGAGTATAGTGCATAACTGGCCGGTGAGGCATATCCCCCTATCCTTGTCCAGGTAAGCCCTGCATCCGTAGAGCGGTAGGCATTGGTACCACCCACGAATATGGTGTTGGGGTCATCAGGTTTTACCGCCACCACCAGGTCGTACCCGCCTTGTACGGCAAATGGATCATTACCGGCCAGGCATCCAACTTCGTCTGGTAAGGTAGCTGAAAGATTGGTCCAGGTGCCGCCAACATCATCCCATCTGAAAAGTTCCGCTTCGGTGGTGCCGCCGGGACAAGCGGGGCTTCCCGTCGTAGAATACAATGCATATAAAAGGTTCTCGCTGCTTGGTGCAATGGCCAGCACCACTCTTCCATAGCCTCCTTCGGCATTCCAACCCACCGGAGAACCACCTGCCCCTGCCCCTGCTATTTGGGTCCATGAGCCAACATCACCTGAAGTGGCGCCTGGCGGAGAAGCCCATACACCATCAATAGTGGAAGAATTCGTTCCTCCAAAAGAGGCATATAGTCTTCCGGTACTGCTAACCACAATATCTGTGAACTGACCTGATGAAGATAATGTTCCTGATAATACAGTGGCCCAGGTAGTGCCTCCATCAGTAGAGCGCCTGATAGTGGCGGCACAGGCGATATATACATTGCCGTCGGTAGGATCTACAATCACTTTATTGATAAAGTCCTGTGCCACAGAAAAACTTTCCAGCGCTGTAGTATTAGAAGAGGCAAGTCTTGTCCATGTCTCACCGTTATCTGTTGATTTATACACCCCGTTACCGGAATAAAAAGCACCGGAGGCTCCGGCAGAATTTCCAGAAGCTTCACCAACGCCGTAATACCAGGTATCCTGAAAACCGGGCCGGGTGTCCTGGGCAATGCTGGTGCAGCTAAAATGCTCGCCGGTAGGACTTTTTCTGACCCAGGTGGCGCCATTGTCGGTAGATTTATAAACACCTCCGCTCACACCTCCTGCCAGAATGATCTGGTTGGAAGTGCCATTATAACGGACATCATATACGATCGTCCGGGTGCGGCCGCCCATATTGTTAGGGCCCTGAAAAATATAAGGGTTAATAGCTTCAATTCGACTGGTCAGGCTTTGACGGGTATATATTTCCCTTGCCTGTGCCATTTCAGCTTCCCTGACCCCTTCGGGAATGACACCTGTTACCGGATTTTTGAGCATATTGAACTCATACTCCATTGCGCCCTGGAAATCTGTCATCCGGGCATTAGGGTCTTTTAGCCGCTGCTGCAGATCAGCAGGTTCTTTTGTTTTTTTGTTGTTGCGGCAGGAGAAAATGAGCAGGATGAAAGGCACAAGAAAAAAAAGCCATCCCACTTTCTTGAAAGTAAAATTGTTTTTCATTTTGAAGGTTTAGGTTTCACTATTTTTTTAAAGTTACTCATTTTTAAAGCGGGTAAAAACAAATATTTTCCCCATTACTTTTCCGTAAGGCTATATAAGGATTTGAATTCTTCTTCCCTGCCAAACTTGATGGTAAATAACAATTTGCTAAACAACAACTCCGGTTGTTTTATATTTTTTGGGGCATTTTAATTTACATTTGCATCTTAAAGTTCTTTCGAACATGATAAGCAGAAGAAATATCCGGGTAAAAGTGATGCAGACCCTGTACACCGTCAATACACTTGAAAATGAAGTTAAACCCGGAGAGCCGCAAAAGATTTTACAGGAACATTTTGATGAAACCCGTGCCCTGCTGGTATATCTTACCTGGTTCCTGACAGAAGTGACACGCTACGCCGAGAAAGACGCTCATCAAAAAGCCTCCAAACACCTGCCCACCAGCGGGGACCTGAACATTAATACCAAAATAGCCGGTAACGAACTGCTCTGGAAAATGCTGGAAGATCCCGCATTAAAAACCCAGTTTGCCAGCCAGAAGCCTGAACTGATAGCAGATAAAGAACTCATCCGCAGGATATACCAAACGCTTATTGAAACTCCTGAATATAAAAACTATACCGCCACTGGTGCCAGAGAAAAAGCAGACGAAAAAAAGATCCTTGAGTTTATCCTGAACGATCTGTTGCTGGCCAATGAAGTTTTTGTAAGCCATATTGAAGATACTTTCTCTAATTGGGATGATGATGGCGATATGGTGGTGCAACTGCTTACCGGCTACCTTCAAAAACCGGGCAGTATTGAGTTTAAACAACTCATGAGTGCTGATAAAGCACAGTTTGCCAAAGGCCTCCTGCAAACTGTAATCGAAAAAGATGAACATCTGCAAACGCTTATCATACCCAAACTCAAGAATTGGGATGCAGAGCGGATCGCCCTGCTGGATATGATCATGATGAAGATGGGGGTAGCCGAATTTCTGTATTTTGAGACCATACCGCCCAAAGTGACCATCAATGAATATATAGACCTGGCCAAAGACTACAGCACCCAGCAAAGCGGACAGTTTGTGAACGGCATCCTTGATAATATACACAAAGAACTGGTTCAAAGCGGGGCCATGCAGAAGGTGGACTATAAAAAATCGTGAGACAAGGCCTGCCTTGTCTTTACTTACCATTACATTTGCACTCTTAAATACAATTGGATATGAAACAAACCCTGATCATTTTGGCCGCCATCCTTACCCTGGCCGCCTGCAAATCAACGGATAAAAAAGTGATCCCTCCCGGCCAGATGACCAAAGAGGATATGGCAAAAGCAGCGAACGATTCTGCTAATTTCACCTCTATCGAGTGGATCGATTCTTCCACCCGCAGCCTGGGCAAACTAAAGAAAGATGAAACCATAGAAGTGTCTTTCCGTTTTAAAAATTCCGGGGATAAAAACCTGGTGATCGAAAAAGTAACCGCACAGTGCGGATGTACCATTCCAGAGCAACCCACCCAGGCTTACGGGCCCGGTGAAGAAGGTGTCATCAAAGCTAAATTCAATGGCAGCGGCAGCGGAATCATTTCAAAACAGGTGTATGTAACAGCTAATACGAAACCCGCTAAAGATCATACACTCACCTTTACCGGTGAAATAATTGAGAATAAATAAACGACCTCACATCGCTTTGCTTAAATAATAAAACAAACATGAAATCGATCAGAACTTATCTAACAGCTGCAATAGTATTAATGTATTTCTCTTCCTGTATGCCTCCCGGCGGAGATGGAAAATCCGGTAGCGGTGGTTCAGGTGGTACCATCCAGCTGATCTTCCTGGGTTTGATGATCGTGGTTTTCTGGATGTTCTTTATCCGTCCGCAGGCCAAAAGAGCTAAGGAGCAGAAGGTATTTATAGAAAACCTGGGCAAAGGCGATAAGATCGTTACTATTGCCGGTATTCATGGCACCATCAATAAAGTAAATGAAGATGGCACCCTGAACCTGGAAGTAAGCCCAGGCAGCTATATCAAGATTGAAAAAAGTGCCATCAGCAGAGACTGGACAGCCGCATTGAATAAACCAGTAGTGGCCGACAAAAAGTAAAAAAGGAAGAACAAATTCCTAAAACATATTCCAAATTCCGGTTGTAAGTTTACCACAGGGATTTGGAGTTTTTTTTTGGAATATGAAAAGACCATTCATGTTGAAAATAGGCTTAACCGGCGGTATCGGCAGTGGTAAAACAACTGTGGCCAGAGTATTTGAAACATTGGGCATACCGGTGTACTATGCAGATGATGCTGCCAAAAGACTGATGAATACTGATGATGAACTAAAAGCAGGTGTCATCAGCCACTTTGGTGAAGCTGCTTATGTAAATGGTGAACTTGACAGGAAATACCTGGCGGGTATTGTCTTTAATAACAAAGAGAAGCTGGACCTGCTCAATTCTCTCACCCACCCTGTTACCATCCGTGATGCAGAAGACTGGATGAACCGGCAAACCAGTCCCTACGCTATCAAAGAAGCTGCGCTGTTGTTTGAAAGCGGCGCTGCTGAAAAACTGGATTACATTATTGGTGTGTATGCACCCCAGCATACCCGCATCAAAAGAGTGATGCAAAGGGATGACCTCAGCACTGACGAAGTGCTGAAACGCATCAGCCGGCAGATAGATGAAGAAATGAAAATGAAGCTCTGCAATTTTGTGATCAC
>JAEUVL010000174.1 GCA_016786965.1 Chitinophagaceae bacterium | reverse complement strand
TCGGTAAACCATAATTCTTTTGTTTGCGGATGCCAGGCAAACCCCACACTGTTTCTTACCCCTGATGCAAAGACCTCAAGGTTGCTGCCATCGGGATTCATGCGGGATATGGAAGCATAAACGGGATCTTCCCGCTTGCATACATTGCAGGGGGCGCCTACCGGCACATAAAGTTTATCATCGGGGCCGAAGGCTATGTATTTCCAGCCATGATGTTTTTCGGTGGGCAATTTGTCATTCACCACTACCGGCTGAGGCGGACTGCTGAGTTTATTTTCTATATCATCATACCGGAGTATGCGGTTTACCTCGGCCACGTACAGGCTGCCATTGCGAAACGCCACGCCACAGGGCATATTCAGTCCTTCATCAATTACATATACTTTTTCAGCCCGGCCATCTTTATTGGCGTCTACTACTGCGTACACCTTGTCTTTGTCGCGGTTTCCTACAAAAAGGGTTCCGTTGGTACCAAAGCACATGCTGCGGGCATTAGGCACTTCGGCATACACTGAAATGCTGAAGCCCGGCGGCAGTTGTATTTTATCCAGTTGATATTTCTTATACAATTCATCATTACCGGTATTGTCGGGGGCTGGGGTGGTTATTTTAGCTGCATTATTACAGGCCATAGTAAGTACAATACAGGCAAGAGGGAATATTTTTTTCATAGAAGACAGTGTTTATGTGGTTATTTCCTGGCAAAGTTCAATCAATATACCATTCGTGGTTTTGGGGTGCAAAAAACATATCATTTTATTATCTGCCCCTCTTTTGGGTTTTTCGGACAAAAGGGTAAAGCCTTCATTTTTCAGGCGGTCCATCTCCGCCTCAATATCGGCTACTTCAAAGGCGATATGGTGCATGCCTTCGCCTTTTTTTTCGATGAAGCGGGCAATGACACCTTCGGGATCTGAGCTTTCCAGGAGTTCTATTTTAGTTTCGCCCTGGCGGAAGAAAGCGGTATTCACTTTTTCAGATTCCACGGATTCGGTTTTGTAACAGTTGGTATTCAGCAGTTGTTCAAACAAAGGCACTGAATAACTGAGGCTTTTTACGGCGATGCCGATATGCTCAACTTTTTGCATATAAAGGGTTTAGAGGGCAGGCTTTCGATTTCGGAAAAATCGGCCGGCATCCCGAAATTACCCCTTTCATTTAGAACCTTTTGGGCTAATTTTGTGTTGATTGAAACGAACAACGATCAACACATTTTATGCTGAATTTCCCTATTTATTTAGATCATAATGCCACTACGCCCTGCGATCCGAGGGTGGTGGAAGCGATGATTCCGTATTTCACCAACGCATTTGGTAATGCGGCCAGCCGTAACCACCCGTTTGGCTGGCAGGCTGAAGAAGCAGTAGATTATGCCCGTGAGCAGGTGGCTAAACTGATCGGTGCCGACCCTAAAGAGATCATTTTTACTTCCGGCGCCACTGAAGGCGATAATCTTGCCATAAAAGGGGTGTATGAAATGTATGCCAGCAAGGGCAATCACATCATCACCTGCAATATTGAACATAAAGCTGTACTGGATACCTGTAAGCATATTGAAAAATCAGGCGGCGAAGTAACATATCTGAAAGTAAAGGACAACGGTCTGATAGATCTGGCAGAACTGGAAGCGGCCATTAAGCCGACTACCATACTGATCGCTATCATGTATGCTAACAATGAGATCGGTACCATTATGCCGATGAAAGAGATCAGTGCTATTGCTAAAAAGCACGGAGTACTGGTGTTTTCTGATGCTGTACAGGCAGTGGGTAAGATTCCTGTGGATGTAAACAAGGACGGCATAGACCTGATGGCCTTTACTGCTCATAAAATGTACGGGCCAAAAGGTGTTGGTGCTTTATATGTTCGCCGCAAGAATCCACGGGTGAAAGTAACTGCCCAGATAGATGGTGGTGGCCATGAAAGAGGTATGCGCAGCGGTACACTGAATGTGCCCGGCATTGTGGGCTTTGGTAAAGCCTGCGAGATTTGTATCAATGAAATGGCTGAGGAAACGGCCCGCATCAGTAAACTGCGGGATAAACTGCAAACAGAGTTGCTGAAAATAGAAGAGAGTTATCTGAATGGCGATATCAACCATAAACTGCCGCATGTGACCAATATCTCTTTCAAGTATGTGGAGGGAGAAGGGTTGATGATGGGCTTTAACAAGAATATT
>JAEUVL010000145.1 GCA_016786965.1 Chitinophagaceae bacterium | reverse complement strand
GACCAAAATTGCCGGAGGCGGGAATAAGAAAGTACTTGTTACTTATCCCGAAGCGCTGTTTGAAAAGGTTGTGCTGCCCACTACGTTATCCTCTAATATCATTCATATTAAATCCGGCGACACATTGAATGTGGAGCAATTGCTGTTGCGGCTTTCTGATTATGGGTTTGAAAGAACTGATTTTGTGTATGAGCCGGGCCAGTTTGCTATCCGCGGCGGTATCCTGGATATTTATTCTTTTGGGAATGAGAAACCTTACCGGGTGGAATTATATGGCAATGAAGTGGATTCGATCCGCATTGTGGACCCGGAGACACAGTTGAGCGAAAGAAAACTCCTGCAGGTAAGCATCATTCCGAACGTGGATACGCAGTTTGAAAGCAATGACCGCATATCGCTGTTTGAGTTCCTGCCGGAAAATACGGTGTTCTGGATACAGGATTTTGACCTGTGTAAAGAACACCTGGCTGACTGCGAGGATGAGTTGTCCAACTTCTTGCGTTTCCAGGAAGAGGTAAAGGCCAATCATACCAAAACCAAAGCGCAGGAGGATAATGAGGATAAGCTGCTGCGCAAGGATGTAGGTGCGGATGATTTTATTACTGCCGATGATCTTGAAGCGAAACTTTTTCAAAAGCATGTGGTGGGGTTCGGGCATTCTGATTCTTTTCCGGAGCAGTATTCGCCTTTTACTATTCAATTTTCCACGAAAGAGCAGCCAGCTTTTAACCGGCAATTTGATCTGCTGATAAGGGACCTGAAAGGCTGGGAAGCGAAAAAATTTCAACTCTACATTTTTGCTGATAATCCCAGGCAACTGGAGCGGTTGCAAAGCATCTTTGATGACCTGAAGGCGGCTATTGTTTTCAATCCAATTGCCACCTCTATTCATGAAGGATTTATTGATGAGGACCAGCAGATCGTTTGTTATACTGATCACCAGGTATTTCAACGTTATCATAAATACAAGGTAAAACAGGCTTATAATAAGAATAAGGCCATTACTTTAAGAACGCTTCGGGAATTGCAGCCGGGTGATTTTGTGACGCATATCGATCATGGTGTGGGCATCTTCAGTGGTTTGCAAAAGCTGGAAGTGAATGGCCGTTTGCAGGAGGCCGTTCGGCTGATATATAAGGACACGGATATTTTATATGTAAACATCAACAGCCTGCACAAGATCGCCAAATACACCGGCAAGGAAGGCAGTGTGCCAAAGGTGAACAAGCTTGGCAGTGATGTGTGGAATAAGTTAAAGGAAAAGACAAAGACCAAGGTTAAAGAAATCGCTTTCGACCTGATCAAGCTGTACGCTAAGCGAAAGGCGCAAACGGGTTTTCAGCATACACCGGACAATTATATGCAAACGGAGCTGGAAGCATCATTCATTTACGAGGACACTCCGGACCAGAGCAAGGCTACTGCGGATGTAAAGAAGGACATGGAGTCTTCTTCTCCCATGGACCGCCTGGTATGTGGTGATGTGGGCTTTGGTAAAACAGAGGTGGCCATTCGTGCTGCTTTTAAAACCTGCGTGGATGGTAAACAGGCTGCCGTACTTGTTCCTACTACGATCCTTGCTTTTCAGCATTACAAAACCTTCAGCGACCGCCTGAGAGATTTTCCGGTAACGGTGGACTATATCAACCGCTTCAAATCGGCCAAGGAAAAAAAGGAGACGCTGAGGAAACTGGAGGAAGGAAAGATAGATATCATTATCGGCACGCATGGGTTGCTGGGTAAGGAAGTAAAGTTCAAAGACCTGGGCCTGCTGGTGGTGGATGAGGAACAAAAATTTGGGGTAGGTCACAAAGAGAAGATCAAAACATTGCGTACGGCAGTGGATTGTTTGACACTGACTGCTACGCCAATTCCGAGGACCCTGCAATTTTCCCTGATGGGTGCAAGGGACCTTAGCATTATGAATACGCCTCCGCCTAACCGGCAACCTATTCAAACGGAAGTGCAGGTGTACAATGAAGATTTCATCCGGGAGGCCATCTATTACGAAACCGAAAGAGGCGGGCAGGTTTTCTTTATTTATAACCGTATTGCAGGCCTGGCGGAAATGGCTGCTATCATCCAGGCGCTTTGTCCTGATCTGAGTATTGGCTATGCTCACGGGCAAATGGAAGGACATGAACTGGAGGAAAAGATCCTTGACTTTATTGATAAAAGATATGATGTGCTGGTATGTACCAACATCGTGGAAAGCGGGGTGGATATTCCAAACGTGAATACGATTATTGTAAATAATGCTCACCAGTTTGGATTGAGCGATCTCCACCAGTTGCGGGGCAGGGTGGGGAGGAGTAACAAAAAAGCATTCTGTTATTTGCTTTCGCCGCCGATGAGTACGCTGCCGAATGATTCGAGAAAGCGGTTGCAAACACTGGAACAGCACAGCGAACTGGGCAGTGGTTTCCAGATAGCGATGCGTGACCTGGACATACGGGGTGCCGGTAATATGCTGGGTGGTGAGCAAAGCGGCTTCATGGCGGAGATCGGTTTTGAGATGTACCAGAAAATACTGGACGAAGCTATCCGTGAACTGAAGCGGACGGACTTCAAAGAATTATTTAAAGAGGAAATTGCCAAGCAGGATGATTTTGTGCAGGATTGTACCATTGATACCGACCTGGAGATACTGATACCGGATGATTATGTGGAGAGCATCGCTGAAAGATTATCCTTATACCAGCGATTAGATAACTGTGAAACGGAGGAAGATCTGGCACTGATGAAGCAGGAGATGGATGATCGGTTTGGCGCTATTCCCCAACAGGTAGAGGATCTTTTTATAACCGTTCGCTGCCGCAAGCTGGCCGTGGATCTCGGGTTTGAAAAAATGAGCCTGAAGGATAATACACTGCGTTGTTTTTTTATCAACCGGCCGGACTCTCCTTACTTTGAATCAAAAACCTTTCAGAAGATGATCGAGTTCCTGCAAACAGGAACTAATAAAGGCAAACTGAAACAAACGGGTAAGCTATTTCTCCTTACTGCTCATCCCATCAAGTCGATGGCGGAAATGCATTTCTTTCTGCAGCAGGCCCATCAGTTCATTTTCTGATCTCCTCACTGCACGATAAAAGATCCTAACCGGATAATGAAATTGATTTTTAATGCTTTAAATACGTGGCGGTCGGGCTGTAAAAGTCTGTAAAAAGAGATTCTTCGTATCTGCCTGAAAGCCTCCACAGCATTGGCTTTTCTCGCTTATTTGTGTTACTTTTAAAGCTATTAACTTCCGCTATGAGATTCAATCCAATTCCCTTGATGGCTGCTTTGCTGCTTTTCTCCCTGTCACTGGCAGCGCAGCCGGATTCCCGCTACAGCCTGCTGCTGAAAAGCGGAACGATTACCCCTCAAAAAAATATCACTGCTACCAGCATAGATGAACTGAATAGCCGGATGGCAAAAAGCGGCGGACAAATGTTGGTCATCCTGCAGTTTGAAGTGCTGCCTGCTGATGCCCAGGTGGAGCAACTAAAAAACGCCGGTATCACCCTTCTCGATTATGTGCCACATAATGCCTATACTGCTGTGGTGAGT
>JAEUVL010000131.1 GCA_016786965.1 Chitinophagaceae bacterium | reverse complement strand
GGGATAAAGCTACTTTTTATCAACTATTTAGCCATGTGCAGTGCTTCTAACATTTACTTAGCAATATGTATCAGAATAAAAACAAACAGATCAATACACCAGGTTGCCGTTGGTGGTTTTGATCACCAGTTCCTTTTTATCGCTAGCCTCCACCCTGCCAATTACCTGTGCACCCACCCCAAAGCTTTTTGATACTCCGATGATCTTGGCCGCATCACCTTCCGTAGTATAGATCTCCAGCCGGGTTCCCATATTGAATACCTGGTACATTTCCCGGTCATCAGACTGACTGGCTTCCTGTATCAATTTGAAAATAACCGGTGGCTCAAAGAGGTTATCCTTTACAATGCGCACATTCTCCGGCACATACTTCAGGCATTTGGTTTGGCCTCCGCCACTGCAATGGATCAATCCGTGTATTGCTTCAAAATGATCTTCCAATAACGGCTTCATCACCGGGGCAAAAGTTCTGGTAGGACTCAGGAGCAATTGACCAATGGTAGTGCTAAGGTTTCCGTCTGTTACATTATCTGTTAGTCTGTGCGGGCCGATATACACCACCGACTCATCCAGGGAGGTATCATAACTTTCAGGGAACCGGGCACCATAAGTTTTGTGAAGCACATCATGCCGGGCACTGGTCAGTCCGTTACTCGCCAGGCCGCTGTTATAAGCCGTTTCATAATTAGCCTGGCCAAACCCGGCTAATCCCACTATCACATCACCAGCCTGTATCTTCTCGTTAGTCACCAGCTTTTCTTTAGGCCACCGGGCCGTCATAGTGCCATTCACGGCGATAGTGCGCACCACATCCCCCACATCAGCCGTCTCACCTCCCATAAAATGGATATGAACGCCAAACTCCTTCATGGTATTAAAGAAATCCTGTGTGCCGTTTATTACAGCCTCCAGTACTTCAGCAGGGATCACATTCTTATTTCGGTCAATAGTGGAAGAAAAAAGGAGGTTATCATAAATACCCACACAGAGCAGGTCATCCAGGTTCATCACGATGGCGTCCTGTGCAATTCCTTTCCATACAGAAGCATCACCTGTTTCCTTCCAATAGAGGTAGGCCAGGATGCTTTTGGTGCCTGCTCCATCAGCATGCATTACATTTACCCAGTCAGCGTCTCCGCACAGCACATCCGGGTATATTTTGCAAAAGGCATTTGCATAAAGTCCCTTGTCCAGGTTCTTGGTAGCAGCATGCACTTCCTCTTTTTGAGCAGAAACTCCACGTTTTGAATAGAGCGACATGGGGATTGGAAAATTTAGAAATTGGTGAATCAGGAAATCGCTGCAAACTTAGCCATTCCTGATTAATGAATATTTATCTTCGCCATCTTTATGCAAGTACACTACGACACTGACAAACTGCCCGTTTTCAAAAATGCCATCATCACCATCGGTACTTTTGATGGGGTGCACATGGGGCATCGGCAGATCATCGAAAAATTGAAGTCCGAAGCCGCCGCCAACAATGGGGAAACGGTCATCATTACCTTCCATCCGCACCCCAGGAAAGTGGTTTCATCCACCATCCTCGGCATTCGCCTGATAAATACACTGGATGAAAGAATAGAACTGCTGCAACAACTGGGCATTGATCATCTTGTGGTAGTACCCTTTACAGAAGTATTTGCCAACCAGACCGCTGAAGAATACATCAAAGATTTCCTGGTGGAAAAATTTCATCCCCATACCATTATCATCGGCTACGATCACCGGTTTGGCCGTGATCGCCTGGGCGATTACCGCCTGCTGGAAAAAAAAGCGGCCCTTTTTAATTATACCCTAAAAGAAATACCCAAGCACATACTCGAAGATATTTCCATCAGCTCCACTAATATCAGGGAAGCAATACTGCATAACGATATTGCTACCGCTGCCAAGTTGCTGGGCTATGAATTTTTCTTCTCCGGAACCGTCGTGCATGGCGATAAATTAGGACGGCAATTGGGCTATCCGACTGCCAACCTAAAAGTGCAGGATGAAGAAAAGATCGTTCCGGGAAATGGGATCTATGCCGTATATGCAGAACTTGTTGGTAATGCCGGGGAAACGAAAGTTACCCGCCACAAAGGGATGATGAGCATCGGTTTCCGACCTACGGTAGGTGGTAAAAGAAGAGTGATAGAGGTAAACCTCTTTGATTTCGATAAAGACATCTATGACCAGAGCCTGAAAGTATATGTAAAAAAATACCTGAGAGAAGAGATCAGGTTCGACGGGTTGGAAGCATTGGTAAAACAAATTGATCAGGACAAGATTGACAGCCTCAAAGTGCTTTAAAAAGCAATGGTCCATAGCTGCTGGCATACCGCAAAGGGAGACGCCAATGGCTATGGACCACCTCGTAATTAAATATTCTTAGTACTTCACAGTAAACTCAAACATAGAAGGATCATCAAAGAAATCATCCACACTTGCACTGATCATCACCTGCTTCTTATCTTCTGAAAGCTTGGCTCCTTTTCCTTCCAGGGATGTAGCGG
>JAEUVL010000127.1 GCA_016786965.1 Chitinophagaceae bacterium | reverse complement strand
GAAGCTGTACATGATATGTTACAGCGTATTGACCTGGACCAATTATCATTTGATCTGCGTAATGCAGCTGCAACTGAAACTTCACAACAACGTAAGGCCGATGCCTTAAAGCGTTTGAGCGTTGTTGAAGCTTTCCGTGATGCAAATACAAGGATCACTAACCGTCCTGAATGGATGGTAATGCAGTACATTCCTGTTATTCCACCAGAACTGCGTCCGTTAGTGCCGCTGGATGGTGGTCGTTTTGCATCATCTGATTTGAATGATCTTTATCGTCGTGTTATTATCCGTAATAATCGTTTGAAAAGATTGTTGGAAATTAAAGCTCCTGAAGTAATCCTTCGTAATGAAAAAAGGATGTTGCAGGAAGCGGTGGACTCATTATTTGACAATAGCCGTAAATCAAATGCGGTGAAAGCAGAAGGTGGTCGAGCCTTGAAATCATTGAGTGATGTATTGAAAGGTAAACAAGGTCGTTTCCGTCAGAACTTGCTCGGTAAACGTGTTGACTATTCCGGTCGTTCTGTTATCGTGGTAGGTCCTGAATTGAAATTACATGAGTGTGGTTTACCAAAAGATATGGCTGCTGAACTGTTCAAGCCATTTATCATCAGAAAATTGATTGAAAGAGGTATCGTGAAAACAGTGAAGTCTGCAAGGAAACTGGTGGATAAGAAGGAAGCTGTGGTTTGGGATATCTTAGAAAATATATTGAAGGGGCACCCGATCATGCTGAACCGAGCCCCGACACTTCACCGTTTATCAATCCAGGCTTTCCAGCCCAAATTGATTGAGGGTAAAGCGATACAATTACACCCATTAGTAACTACGGCCTTCAACGCTGACTTTGATGGTGACCAAATGGCCGTACACGTTCCATTGAGTCATCAGTCTATCCTGGAAGCACAGTTATTGATGCTGGCTTCTCATAACATTCTGAACCCACAAAATGGTACACCTATTACCCTGCCTTCACAGGACATGGTACTGGGTTTGTATTATATCACTAAGGGCAAGAGAACAACTGACACCGAGATCGTTCGCGGTGAAGGGAAGGCCTTCTATTCTAATGAAGAAGTGATCATCGCTTATAACGAAGGTGTTGTTGATATGCACGCCTGGATCAAAGTAAAAGCAAACATCCGCAATGCTGATGGATTGCTGGAGCATAAACTGATCGAAACAACGGTAGGTCGTGTCTTGTTTAACCAACATGTACCTGCTGAAGTTGGATTTGTAAATGCATTGTTGACAAAAAAGAACCTTCGTGAGATCATTGGCGATATCATCAAGATCACCAACGTTCCTAAAACAGCGAAGTTCCTGGATGATATCAAGACCTTAGGATTCCGTACAGCCTTCCAGGGGGGATTGTCATTCAGTATTAATGACCTCATTATACCTGATGCTAAGCAGGAATTGCTGGAGAATGCAAAAGGAGAGGTAGATGAAGTGTGGGACAGCTACAATATGGGTCTTATTACGAACAACGAACGATACAACCAGATCGTTGATATCTGGAGCCGTGTGGATACAAGGATAACGGAAACATTGATTCGTGAGCTGGCTAATGATAAACAAGGGTTTAATTCTGTTTATATGATGCTGGATTCCGGTGCAAGGGGTTCCAAACAACAGATCAAACAGTTGGCAGGTATCAGGGGATTGATGGCGAAGCCAAGAAAATCTGGCTCAACCGGGTCTGAGATCATCGAGAATCCAATTCTCTCCAACTTTAAAGGCGGATTGAACGTATTGGATTACTTCATCTCTACCCACGGTGCCCGTAAAGGTCTGGCGGATACAGCCCTTAAAACTGCCGATGCCGGTTATCTGACCCGTCGTTTGGTTGACGTAGCACAAGACGTTGTTATTACAGAAGAAGATTGCGGAACATTGCGTGGAATTGCCACTACCGCATTAAAAGATAATGAAGATGTGATCGAGCCATTGAGCGACAGGATCGCAGGCCGTACCTCATTGCATGATGTATATGACCCGATCAGCGACCAACTGATCGTTGGAGCTACTGAGGAGATCACTATCGATGTGGCCAGAAGGATCGAGGATGCCGGTATTGAAACAGTAGAGATACGTTCAGTACTTACCTGCGAAAGCAAGAGAGGCGTCTGTGTGAAATGTTATGGTAAGAACCTTGCGAGTGGCAACATTGCTCAGAAAGGCGATGCTGTAGGTATTATCGCTGCTCAGTCAATCGGTGAGCCAGGTACACAGTTGACGCTCCGTACCTTCCACGTGGGTGGTGTGGCCGGTTCGGCTTCTGTTGAATCTACACTGGCTGCGAAATTTGACGGTACAATTCAGTTTGATGGTCTTCGTACGGTTATTATCGAGAATAATGAAGGTGTGAAAACCCCAATTGTTATCGGACGTACCGGCGAGGTTCGTATCATTGATACAAAAAATGACAGACTGCTGATAACCAATAATATCCCTTATGGCGCCACACTAAATGTGAAGGATGGCCAGAAAGTGAGTAAAGGAGAAGTAATCTGTACATGGGATCCGTTCAATAACGTTATCATGGCTGAGATCAATGGTACAGTGAAGTTTGAGAATGTGATTGATGGCGTTACTTATCGTGAAGAAGCGGACGAGCAAACTGGTCACCGCGAAAAAGTGGTTATTGAAACAAGAGATAAAACCAAGATACCGTCAATACTGGTAGAAGGTAAAGAGAAGAAATCTTATAACCTCCCAACCGGAAGCCATATTATTATGGAAGAAGGTGATGAAGTAAGGGCCGGGCAGGTAATTGTGAAGATCCCTCGTATCCTCGGTAAGCTGAGAGATATTACCGGAGGTCTTCCCCGTGTTACGGAATTATTTGAAGCAAGAAATCCAAGTAACCCTGCTGTAGTGTCTGAGATTGATGGCGTGGTGTCAATGGGTGCTATAAAAAGGGGTAACAGGGAGATCATTATCGAGGCAAAAGATGGCGTTCAGAAAAAATATCTCGTTCCATTAACGAGACAGATCCTTGCACAGGATGGGGACTTTGTGAAAGCAGGCGCTTCATTGTCTGATGGACAGATCGCTCCGTTCGATATACTTTCTATCAAAGGTCCGTTTGCTGTACAGGAGTATGTGGTGAACGAGATACAGGAAGTTTACCGTTTGCAAGGTGTGAAGATCAATGACAAACACATTGAGGTTATCGTTCGGCAGATGATGCGTAAGGTGAATATTGTTGATCCGGGTGATACCCGATTCCTTGAAGATGATTTGACTGATAAGTTTGAGTTTGTAGAGGAGAATGATTATATCTACGATAAGAAAGTGGTAACAGAGATCGGAGACAGTACTAAGCTTCGTGCAGGACAGATAGTAAGTCTGCGGGAAGTAAGGGAAGAGAATTCTATCCTTCGCCGGAATGACAAGAAACTGGTAGAATATCGCGATGCGAAACCTGCCACATCTTCTCCAACCCTGTTGGGAATCACTAAAGCTTCTCTGGGTGTGCCAAGCTGGATATCAGCTGCATCTTTCCAGGAAACCACTAAGGTGTTATCATCAGCCGCTATCAACGGTAAGACAGATGATATGCTCGGCTTGAAGGAGAATGTGATCACCGGTCATCCGATACCTGCGGGTACGGGGCTGAGGGAGTTTGAGAACATGATCGTGGGTAGCAAAGAGGAGTATGAACTGCTGCAAACAACCCGTGAGGCAATGGCATTCGACGAGGAAGAATAATTATGATTTTGTTACGAGTAATTTACTGGATTTGAAGAGGATAGTATTAAGGAGTAAGAAATGTCTTACTCCTTAATCATTTCGATGGTGTTTTTTTTATAAGTGCCTCTTTTCAAATCCCTAATAATCCGTTAATCCGTGGCGATGCTTATATTTGCCCGCTTGATACTGTTTAATTTTGTTTAAAAGGGACTGAATGAAAAATGGATTACTCATATGGAATGTGATACTGACCCTGGTGGCTGGTTACCTGCTTTTTAATCACTTCAGCTCTAAGAAAGGCAACAATGCCGGTGGTAAGAGCGGTGGCATCGATACAGCGGCAATTAATTCTCAATTTCGCCTTGCTTACTTCGAAATGGATTCTGTCGCAAATAATTTTGAGATGGTGAAAGAGGTGAAAACGGAATTAAGCAGGAAGGAAACACAGATATCTGTTGAGATAGAGAAGCTTGCCAAGAATCTTCAACAACGCTATGCTTATTTTCAGAACAAAAAGGACAATGGAACACTTACTCAGCAAGAGGCGGAATCAGCTTCGGCAGAGCTGAATAAGATGGATGAAGATATTAAAATTAGAAAGCAGCAACTGGACCAGGATTATTTTGATTTCAAGACCCGCAGGGAGAATGAAGTAAAAAAGAATATCGAGAACTTTATAAAAGAGTACAATAAGGACAAAAAGTACACCTATATCATGTCTTATGAACCAGGTCTTTTTTATTATAAGGATACAGCCTTGAATATTACAGCGGATGTGATAAAAGGGCTAAATGTTTCTTACACTCCTGCAAAAAAGGAAAAATAATTTCGCTAAAAGTTTTATACAATCCCCCGAACTCCGGGGGATTTTTTATTGATGGTATTTCGGGGCTAGAAAAATAATGCCGTATTTTGGGGTATGGAAGATTTCAAAAAGCTACTGACGTCTTTTTCTTCTTTAAAGGTGGCAG